>NZ_CAXLMO010000080.1:0-18017 GCF_964187635.1 Candidatus Seribacter sulfatis
AGGTTAGGATTTCTTCTGCCCACAGGTTTTTCCTGAAGATCAGCAAAAAAGGCGGCGAGAGAATAAAAATCCTTAATTGTAAAAGGGTCGAACTTGTGATCATGGCATTGGGCGCATCCGGTAGTAGCACCCAACCAAACAACACCAAAGTTTCGAACCCGATCGGCTTGGTAAATGGCTGTGTACTCGGCAGCCTGGGCACCTCCTTCTTGTGTGGTTTGAAGAAGGCGATTGTATCCGGAGGCAATTTTTTGGCGTTTGCTGGACTCGGGGATGAGATCACCGGCGAGGTTTTCAATTACGAATTGATCGTAGCTCATATTTTCATTGAAGGCATCGATGACATAGTCACGATATGCGGAGACCTCCATGAAATTATCACTGTGATAGCCGATCGTGTCGGAATAGCGGACAAGATCCAGCCAGTGTACTGCCATTCGCTCCCCAAATCTTTGATCAGCCAATAAACGGTCGACTAATCGATCGTAGGCAGTATCTGATTTGTCCTTTAAAAATTGATTGGCCTCATTCAGGGTGGGGGGCATGCCCAGTAAGTCAAAATAGAGGCGACGAAGAAGCGTCTTCTTTTCCGTTGGTTGAGCAAAGGAATAAGCCTCTGATTCAAGTCTCTTTGCCAAGAAACGATCCACCGGATGCTTGGATTTAGTTTTGGAAGATTTAGTTGGAACTACTGGGTTTTCAATCGGAAGAAAAGACCAATGTTCCTCATAGATAGCTCCCTGTTTAATCCATTCTTCGAGGATTTGCTTTTGTTTTTCGGATAGCCGTTTGCCGGTTTCCGGGGGAGGCATGAGTTCTTCTTTATCTTCGCTATGAAGCCTGAAGACCAATTCACTATCCTCCGGTTTACCGGGAATAACCGCAGAGTATCCGCCGAGATCTCGCAAGGCACCTTCAGATAAATCAAGCCTGAGCTTGGCTTTACGAGTGCTCTTGTCCGGGCCATGGCAGTGGAAGCAATATTCGGACAGAATCGGGCGAACTTCGTTCGTGAAGTCAACAGGTAGGGCAGCATTCAGCAAACGGCCTACAAATAAAGTAAGAATAAAAAGAATTAAGTGAGTCTTACAGTAGGTCATTAATATTATGATGGGAAATTAAGAGGACTATTCTAATTATAAATAAAGGTATGGATTTTGAAACCGCATATTGCGTCTAAAATTTGTTAACTTACGACAGAATACAATAGCCTGAGCTTTTCATTTTTAGAAAAGAAATTATTTTTAAGGCACTGTGAAAAAATGATAGATGATCCCCCATTTTTCTAAAAACCTAGGTTAAGCTTAGCGTAAATTTTGATTTGATTTTAGGTTGTGAAGAAATGAGAACAATTTGTTTATCATCTTCTCGTGTTCGGTAATTTCTAAATTCACTTGGTTTATTACATAAAACTGTCTTAACATGTCACGAATTCAAAAGGCATTTACATTAGAGTTACAAATAGGGGATTCATCTTGAAATGCATTCTTGAATACACTGACGGCTGCACCTAGTATCCCCGATTTTATTGGATTTAATCCGGCAAGAACAGGAATAACTTCTTCGTCTGTCCAACCCAGTAGGCTTTTTAAACCTGTGGATAAAATGTCCGGTATAGTACTGTCCATGTTAGGATCAGGGCATCCGATCACAATCTGAGCCGGGTCAGTTAATGCAATCATTGTGGATATTTGCTGGACCAGTGGCTGGTAGGCTTGGGTAAGTTGTTGTTTTATTTCTAAATTGTTTTTTGCTAAATGACAAAGTTGGGCAATGGAAGGGGCAGTGACTTCTTTGTTTTGGTTTTTAACCGATTGGATGATGCCCAATTCTCCACAATACGTTTGAAGGCAATCCATTTTCCCGCATGAACAGGGTCTCTTTTCGTTTCCTGAAGGAAGGCATCCAATTTCTCCCGCTGAAAAACGGCGACCCCTAACTATATTTCCCTCCAAAAGCTGGGCACAACCAACTCCTTCACCGAGGGAAATATAAAGGGAATTTTCAAGTGTTTCTCCATAACCTCCAAACCAATGATTTCCCATCAACTCTGCATTTGCATCATTTTCTATTACAATCCTCGGAGAACCTTGAGGAAGTCTTTTCGTAATTTCTTCAACAAGTGGGAAGTCGTGCCATCTTCCCAAATTAACCGCAGATAGGCATATCCCTTTTTCTGCATTTATGATTCCGGGCACACTGATTCCTACTCCCACAATGGACTTTTTTAATTTCGATGCATTATTTATTAATGTTACGATCACTGAAACAATGGATTCCGGAGTTTTTGGGTTCCCCATTTTTTGAGTCCATTCTTCATAGACCTTTCCGTTATGATCCACAATAGTGGCTATAATTTCTCCTGGGCCTATAAAAATAGCCAATGATCTCCAATACTCCGATGAGAGCTCTATTTCGGAACGGTAAAATCCGGGAGTCTTTTCATTCAGGGATCCGCGATCAACTAAATCCCTGCATATATTGGTAACACTTGCTTTCCGTATCCCGCAGGATGTGCTTATGAATGAACGACTGGTTGCACCTTTTCTTCGAATTGTGCGTAAGATTTCAGATTGGTTCTTTAGGCGCTTGCGAGTCTGTTCTGATATCATTTTTTAACAAAATTTGTTACCACATTTATGGAGATACAAAATCTCAGAGTTTGATGGTCTCTCCATTTCTGAAAGACTGATCGGCAGCAAGTACGATTTCACTGGCACGAATGGCACTGTTTTGATGCTCCGTTAAATCAGCTTTTTCTAAAATTCCATCAAGAAAGAAAAGTTGTTCACGCCGACAGAGTTCGTCGTGGTCAGGTTCATCGTCAAGGTCGATGTATTCATCGTCGGGCTCCAGTTCACCATTCAGTCCTTTTTTACTTCGATGCAGAAGGATACGTTCGGTTTGGGTGTGAGCATCCACGGACGATGAATTTCCCCGTGATCCAGCATCCGCCGCCACGATCGATGCACTCCCGAGAGGACCAATAACATCTTTTATGAAAAATGCAGTTTCGCTCATCATTGGACCCCAACCCGCCTCGTACCAACCCACACTTCCATCATCAAAAGTGACTTGTAGATGACCGTAGTTTATTTTATCAGCAGGAAGTTCATCCGTAAGTTGTGTGCCTAGACCAGAGACTCGGGTTGGGCGGGACTCTGTCATTTGGCACATCACATCCACATAATGAACTCCACAATCAACGATTGGAGAGATCGAGGAGAGAAGGCTTTTATGGGTGTCCCAGTTTTTTCCGTACGATTGTTGGTTTAAGTTCATTCGCATCACCAGGGGTTTGCCCAATGTTTTTGCCACTTCCACAAATTTAATCCAACTGGGGTGCTGACGTAGAATATAGCCCACCACCAATGCTTTCCCTTTTGCACGGGCAAGGCTAACCAGTTCACTGCATTGTTCCGAACTTTCGGCCAGGGGTTTTTCAGTAAAAACATGACATCCTGCCTCTAAAGCCATCTTGGCAAACGGATAATGGGTGTCGGGGTAAGTCGATATACAAACTGCATCGGGCTTCATTTCTGTTAACGCTTTTTCGTACTCGTTTACCTCGGGTATTCCGTCAGGTAACTCTGCCATTAACTTGGCACGAGACTCCGGACTACGGGTGCATATAGCGGCAATTTCGAATTCAGGTATAGACTCGTAGGCAAGTGCATGGGAACGACCCATATTGCCGGCTCCCACCACGAGTACTCGAATTTTTCTTGTATTATTCATAATTTTATCGGGAAATCCAATCAGAGGGTCTGTGTTTCTTTATCAAATCATCCTGTAATTTGCCAACAAACTTATAGTATCCTTTGAGTTCTAACTTTGATGCAGCACCTTCATCCACAATCACAGTAACTCTTTCGTGCATTTGAAGGGCAGTTGCGGGAAAGAAAGCAGAAATGGAACCTTCCACCATTTCACGAACTGCTGACGCTTTACTTTCCCCTGTTGCCATCATTAAAATCCGTCTTGATTCTAAAATCGTACCAATCCCCATGGTGATCGCCAACTTAGGCTGGAATTCATCTTCTGAAAAGAACCTCGAATTATCCTCCAGTGTTTGAGGAGTTAATGTCTTTATTCGGGTCTTTGATTGTAGGCTCGAGGTGGGTTCGTTAAATCCAATATGCCCGTCCGTTCCAACTCCAAGAACCTGAAGGTCGATCCCCCCAGTATCTTTAATTTTCTTTTCATATAGGGGGCCTGAATCCAATGGATTTTCTCCCATACCGTCAGGAACATAAGTGTTTTCCGAAATTATATTGATCGGATCAAATAAATTTTGATTCATAAAAGTTCGGTAGCTTTGCGGATGGTTTGCAGGTATACCGATATACTCATCCAAGTTAAAAGTACGGACTCCTGTAAAATCTAATCCATGTTCGCGATGTCTTTTAATCAGTTCCTTATACAGTCCAACCGGTGTGGATCCTGTTGCCAATCCTAGGACAGAATCTGGCAGCGTCTTGATTTGAGATTCAATAATATCCGCACATTTCAGTGCCACAATATCTTGATCGGATGCAATGATAACTTCCATGGCTATATACTATACATAGCCATATTATAACTACCACCTAATAATTACATATATGTAACTATCGTGTTTCCCCTGAGGACTCTTATACCAAAGCTAGAACTATTTTGATTTGCAGGAGACTACTTGAATGTAAAGGGATTTATTCATGGAAAGAAAAAGAGAAACGCAGAAGCTAGCAATTCTATTTGCGGAGATTTACGCGGATAATAATTCTTTTGCGAACAAAACAATTGTAATCGGAAGCCAATTGATTGCCTTTTCTTCTACCTGGTCGGCATCTTGGACTTTAGAAATGAAAACTTCCGGGTATTGATTTGAAACCTTAATAATTTCATCCCAGGAAATCGGGCCTATTTGGTTATTTCTCCCGTAATACAGCCAATCCTTACCCTTATCATTTGATTCAGAAGCCCATTTTTTGGTTTTGTTGACGGCATTACTAATTTCGTTGTCGTTTAAAACCCCGTCTTTATTTTCATCGAAAGTTTTGATTAAACTTAGATCTTCTCTGATTCGAGCCTCAATCTGATCTTCTATTGAAGGGTGAACTGGGATACTGCTTGCTTGATCTAAATCTACTGATTCAGTTCTTTTTTTTTAGGCTCTGCTGCTTGTGCCTCTTCGAGGATTTTAGCTGCTTCTGTTGGGTTTTCGCTCAGTTTCCCTAAAAATTCGGGAAGTTCAATTCCAACATTCTTGGTAATTTGATGGAGTGGGGGTAGAGCACCCACTAAACCGGAAACAAAATTTGCGGTGTCGTTCTTTCCGCCTTCTCCCTTACCAGAGTCCCAAACGGTAATTTTATCAATTTTGAGGTTGGCAATTGCTTTGACCTGTTCTGCCACTAACTGAGGAAGTTGTTCCGTGACAAGAAGTGTGCTTGCAAATTCTGCACCCCCTGAGGCTTCTACGATTCTGGCAAAACCTTCCGCCTTGCTTTGAAGTGCAGCGAGCGTTCCTTTTGCCTCCGCTTCCATAATGGACTGAACACCGTCTGCCTCTCCTTTCTTGAGGCGACGAATCTTTTCAGCATCTGCCTCTGCAAGAGTTTGAATTTTAAGTTTTTCAATTTCTGCGGGTATGATTATATCTGCATGCTGACTCGCCTTTTCACGCTCTGCACGGGCTTTTTCTGCAGTTGTTTCTGCCGCATAAGCTTCCTGCGAAGCTTGTGCAGACTTCACCTTCTCCGCTGCTACTGCAAGGCGCTCCGCTTCCGCTTCCTGCTCCCGTCTTTGTGCATCTGATTGGGCTACCTTGATTTTAGATAAATTCTCTCCCTCAGTCGCCGTGGCTTGTGCACTGGCAACTTCAATTCTTCTTTCCCTATCTGCATTTGCACTCCCAATCGCTCCGTCCCTTTCTCTCTCCGAAACACTTACTTTAGCTTCATTGATCGCTCGGGATGAAGCTTCCTTCCCCAACGCGTCGATATATCCGGACTCATCGGTTATATCCTTGATATTAACATTGATAAGTCGGAGTCCGACTTTTTTGAGTTCCACTTCGATTCCGTTGGTAATTTTTTCGATCAATAAATCACGGTCCGCATTAATCGATTCGATGTCCATTGTTGCCAGGACCACTCTCATTTGACCAAATATAATGTCACTTGCTTGTTCGCGCACAGATTGTAAGTTGAGCCCCAGTAAGCGCTCGGCTGCATTTTCCATGACACCCGACTCAGTTGAAATTCCCACCGTAAAAGTAGAGGGAGTATTGACCCGAATATTTTGCTTGGAAAGGGCTCCTTTCAATGCGATATCAATTGGAATAGGGGCAAGGTCTAACCATTGGTAGTCTTGAATGAGGGGCCAAACAAAAGACGCTCCACCATGGACACATTTGGAAGAACGATCTCCTCCAGTTTTACCATAAATTACAAGAACTTTATCCGATGGACAACGCTTGTACCGACTGAAGAAAAATACAAGCGTTCCAAGAACGACAACAATAAGAGAAATAAAGCCAATTAATGCAGGACTCATAATTTAGATTTGATTAGATTGTGGTTTAAATATTTTTTTCAGAAGATTCGTTTTCTAATGGAACTACTAAAATGGTTTGTTCGTCTACTGTTTCGGTTACCCTGACTGCGATACGGTTGGCAATTTTTTTATCATTATCGGTTACTGCTTTTACAATTCGTAACCTTCCCTGTACCATTACTTCGACCTGTCCGATTCCTTTGCGGTTTGGTGGGACGGGCAGGTATATGCTACCAACTTGTCCAATTGCATTTTTATAGTTTAAGGTGCCTTCCTGGCGCAGGCTGTGTAAATAAGTCATTAAGTAGATTACGATTGCCAAAAATATCGATCCAGAAATTGTGGCGACAAAAGTAGCAGCACCGGTACCATAACCAGCATCCAACATGGCAGCACCTGCCCATCCAAACCCGGTAAAAAAAGCCCCGATAGTACGGATCGAAAATACACCGGTTGCCCCTCCTTCACCCGTCTCTGCAATTTCGGCATCCGGCATGTCGAAGCCTCCGCCGATCATGACTAAAAGCATTTGGAGAGTGAGAACTAAACTAGAAATTATGCCGACTCCGGTAAATGTTTTTTGTGCGGAGTCTAAAGTTTGCCAATATTCGATCATTTGAAATTTATAGAGGGAATCAAGAGTTGTATTATCTTCTTCTAAAATAGTTTTTGTCAACAGGCATACGCTTGTGCTGAGATTTTCCACCATCCCAATTTAGCAAAAGTTGGATTTTGGTTCTATTATAATAAGTCGGTATTATTGTAATGCTTTATTCCTGTCCTTTTTTTCGATTCTGATTGATGCAATTATTGAGCATGCCACTGAGCAAGTAAAAATATAAGCTCCCCATTCTAATTGTGCCGATGATCCTCCGGGGAATGATTTTACAACCACGATAATAAGGGCGAGAGCAAATACCTCGGCCATAGAAAACTTCCCCACATAATGAATTACCTTGAAGAGAGAGTTCGAGTTTTCCTGTTGATATGATTGCGAGCTTGCTTGCCAGAAAAAAGAGAGTTTTAAAATGGGAGATAGAACTGAGAACAGTGATAAAAGCAAGACTAGGAAGAAATCGTTCCCCTGGTAAAGTTTTCCAATCACACCCAAGATCGAGTAGGTTGAGGGGACCAGTTCCTCCGGTGCGAGGATTCTAACTAACCAAGTAAGTTCTCCCGCCATAGGAGAAATGGTAAGGGTGGGAGCAATTAAACCGATTCCTAATAAAAGAGCGGCAAGAGCAATGAAAAAACGAGTGATATTCACTGCTAATATTCCTTATTTCATAATGTTCGCTAAGTCCTGTAAATTAGATCCAATCGGTAAGATTCTTAGGGTTATACGCCGAATCGCATTGGCGGGAGACTTTTTTAATCGAATCACATTTTTTCCGATGGAAAGTCCATTCAACAAGATTTCCTTTCGCCCGACATCGTCATCAGATGCAATATCAACATCTTGTACGACGATCTCTATTGTCTCATTCTCGTCAAAGCGAACTCTTCCCGCCTTGATCACATCGTCAGGGGAAACTGATTTGCCGAGTAGATCTTTCCAGTTCAGTTCGATGGATAATCCCGACCAATCAGCAATCAAGGAATCTCCTTTGGTCACGCTTTCAAATACTGCATTTCCTTTCCATAAAATACGATAACGAATATCGGGTCCTTTTTCTCCCCTGTCCCATGCTTCATTTTCCAAGTTTGTTGGATAAACTTCGATTTCAGAGGCAAAAATATAGTAGGTTTGGCCGTTGGATAGTTTTCCACTCAGCTTAACCTCTTGACTGGAATCAAGGTCAATTGGACTCTTTTCTTTATCTGAAGTCAGGAACCAATAGAATCCAGCAGCCGCCAAAACTATCAAAAAAGGCACCAGTGCTCCCATCCACGGTGGAGGCTTAGGTGCATCGAAGTCTGATATACTTGTCATAGGTGATTACTACTGCAAAAGCACCTAAGAAAGAAAGCAGAAAATATTATTGAGCAAAGATTCTTTTATCCTGTGCGGACTCGCAATACCCGCTTTTAATTTTCAAGCGGATGCTCTTTTAATAGTTCTTCCGGTGAGTAAAGGCCCAATTTGTTTTTGTATTCATTTCTTATTTTGGCCACTTGCTCGGTTGTGATTGGACTTGCTTTGTTTCCGAACGAGTTGCGAACATAAGTGAGTACCGCAGATATTTCATCATCCTTGAGCATATATTCAAAAGGAGTCATCGGGACTTGCCCAGGATACTTTTTCCCCATTACTTCGATTGGCCCCATCAGTCCTTTGAGAGTCAGTTTAATCAACCGGTCGGTGTTCCCAATCACCCACTTAGTTTCGGCCAGTGGGGGGAATCCGGAACCGGGTAAGCCTTTTCCATTTCCCTGGTGGCAAGTGATACAGTGTCCCTCGCGGGCGTAAACCTCGCTTCCTTTAATGTAGGACTCGGCAAATTTCTTGTCCAAATGGGAGGGTGGGGCGGCGAGGCGTTCCTTTAACTCGGACACCGCCGGTTGCCGGTTGATCACTTCTCGGGCATACTCATTCGATTGCTTGTATTGTTTTTCTATGGGATGTTGTTCCGAAGCGGCGAGAATCTTAAGCGCGGCTTTACGCTTCATGTATGATGCGGTTACCACAGCAGTCATGCGGACTCGCCCATGAGAGTCATTTGCACATTTGAGAATAAGTTCTTCGTGATCCTTGAATGAATTAATATGAAAGCGAAGAACATTGAGGGCAGCGGCTCTTACTCGGTGATCCTTCGATCTCAGTAGTTGGCGGGTTAATTCTTTGTTTAACTGGCCGGCTCCCCATGTAACCCACAACGCCTCCAATTTTGCAGAGTCAGGCTTGTCCTTACACCATTGATTAATTGCGTTTGCGACCTCATTCGAATCTCTTCCGCGTAATTCTCGACGAGTTCTGTACCGTGTCCTCAATTCTGGTAGTTCCAAGTTTTGGAGTAACTCGGGAATGGAACTTCCATGAATTTTGGCCGGTTTAACTAGCGGGCGGGAAGGGTAGGTTATTCTATAAATTCTTCCATGCTTATGGTCACGGTTCGGATCTCTGG
The DNA here is from genome assembly GCF_964187635.1 of Candidatus Seribacter sulfatis. NCBI lineage: Bacteria > Pseudomonadati > Verrucomicrobiota > Opitutia > Opitutales > Candidatus Seribacteraceae > Candidatus Seribacter > Candidatus Seribacter sulfatis. The sequence continues at coordinate 9,606 of NZ_CAXLMO010000080.1, forward strand.
CGTTGTGCTGCATGTGTCCAATCAGCGCATTTTGCCAATCAATCACATAGAGAGAACCATCTGGTGCAAATTCAAGATCGGTCGGTCTGAAATTAAGGTCTTCCGACACAAATAAATCCTGGCGGTATTCGGTTATGTAGCCTGGGTCTTGATCAATTACTTTATGTTGTTTTGCCCCCAGAAAACCAATATTATTGTTAATCAATACATCTCCCTGCACCTCGTCAGGAAAGTGTCTGCTCGAAACAAATTCAATCCCGGATGTGGGTCGTACTTTATTCGAAGTAATTAAGTCTGGGGCCGCTATATTTGCTCCATAACGGGCTTTTATCATTCCGGGTAGCATCCACGACATTTTAGTTCCCGAAGTGTGGAGGAATAATTCCTGCCCATAGTCATCCACCGCTACACCCCACGGGTTGGGGATGTTAAATTGGGCGTGCCGAATTAATTTTCGGGTTCGTGGATCGTAGCGAAAAAATCCTCCATTGGAACCTCGTTGTGGACCAAAAGCGGTTTCTACATGACTGTGGAGAAAAACACCTTCGCACATAACAATTGCACCCGATGGATCTGCGGTAAAAGAGGAGATGGCATGGTGCGTGTCATGGTCATCGAATCCAGAAAGGAGTACTTCTTTTTGATCGTATTTATCATCCCCGTCAGAGTCCTTCAGGAAAACAAGGCTTCCACTTTGGGAAACATAAACTCCGTCATGAGCAATTTCGAATCCAATCGGGATGTGCAAATCATCTGCAAAATTAGTTTGTTTGTCTGCCTTTCCGTCGTTGTTGGTGTCTTCAAAAATAATCAGTTTATCGGAAGGAAGAGGATCTCCTATTCTATAGTGAGGGTAACTTGCCATAGTCGCTACCCATAATCGACCTTTATTGTCGAAAGATAACTGAACTGGATTTGCGAGGTCGGGGAAAGTTTTTTCATCCGCAAAAAGCTCAATTCTATACCCATCCGCAACTTTTATTTTTGTTTTGGCTACTGGCGCGGGTGTATAGTTAACATTTCCATTTTTGCTGTTTTGTTGAGGCGGAAGGTAATTCGTTGGCACATCAGGAAGCTTGGGGCTTTTTGCTTCTTCTGCCTTAATATCGTAGGGTTTGCCTTGAAGGATGGCCCATATCGATTCATCGCGAATTCGGGTGTATTCTCGTGTTTTTTCAATTTCGTATGGGTAATTTTGGGGCCCAAATGGATTGTATCGTCGACCGTACACATGGACACCGTTTGGCACCTTAAAGTCATTCAGCCAGTAAAAGTTTTTATCCATCACCGCCTTGTGGAGGCTGACGCGATTTTTTTCTTCAGTGGGTTGACCTTTGAAAAGAGAATTTGCAAGAAAGACAGATAGTTTTTTGTATCCGTTGTCGTTGTACAGTGCACCATCAATGGAAAGTGCTTTTCCTTTTTTGTACCATTCCAGGGAAGGAGTGAACGCATCCACGAAGAGTATCTTATTTTCTTGGGCAACACCCTTCATTGCATCGGTGTATAACTTGATATTACGGTTTTGGTATTTTCCGTCGGTAATCCCGGGTAATGCCTGCACGGCAGTAGGGGAGATGAGTGCAATTTGAGGATTGGATGAATTGTATACGGAATTGCTTGTGTGTTTGAGAAAGGCATCGAGTTCTTTTTTAAAACGATCAAGCTGGTTGGGTCCGTCAAAAGAAGAATTAAAACCAAAAAAGCAAAGAATGACATCAGCCTTTAGATTGGAAAGCCACTGGTCGGGAGTGGGGAAGTGTCCCTTCGGTTTGGTGTTTGATTGTAGGTTTTTATGAATCAGTTCTTTGGCTCCGGGAAACGCATATTGACCTTCCTGTTCCCTGCTCGGATGGGGGCGGAACCCTGGGGTGTTTCCCTCGTCACAAAGATTACGAATGGTCAGGTTAAGTTTTGGGAAACTTAAATAAATCTCAGTTTCGAGGTGGCCATAATGAATCATCCTCGATCCCATACCCGAACCAATCAGGGTAATAGTATCACCCTGATCCAATTCAATCTTGGCTTGGACGGATAGGCAGCCTTGTATGCAAAGCAGGGCAGTAAGAATGAGTCTTGTTTTAAATACAGGCATAATAGTTGAGATAAATAAAGATTAGCAGATAATCATTTTGACGCTTTTAGCGTACTTCACAAATGAAAACTTTTTGTTTTTACTAAATGGGATTAAAATATATTAAATTTCGTTGAATTATTATTTTTTCCCTGATCGGCTTTGGAGCAATGTGATCAGTCTTGATTGTTATCGATAGAAGCAGTTTAGCTAAGGATTGATTTCACCGCATGCCCATGGACATCAGTCAACCGGAAGTGACGCCCTTGGTATTTAAAGGTCAGTCTTTCGTGATCAATTCCCAATAAATGCAGGATAGTTGCATGGAAGTCGTGCACATGCACACCATTTTCCGCCACACTGTAAGAGTAGTCATCTGATTTCCCATAGGTCATCCCGGGTTTTACTCCGCCCCCGGCAAACCATGTTGAAAAATTTCTGGGATGGTGATCTCTCCCGAAATTGGTTCCGTTGAATTTTCCCTGACAATAATTTGTCCGTCCAAACTCTCCTCCCCAAATGACCAGTGTGTCTTCGAGCATTCCTCTCTGTTTTAAATCCTTAACCAGTGCATATGATGCCTGATCAGTTTCCTTGCATTGTTTTTTAATTCCTCCAGGTAATCCGCCGTGCTGGTCCCATCCGGGATGATAAAGTTGAATGAACCGGACTCCTTTTTCTGCTAACCTCCGTGCGAGTAGACAATTTGCGGCGAAAGTTCCAGGTTTGCGTGCATCTTCTCCATAAAGTTTAAAAGTGGAATCGGGTTCCTTTTCAATGGCGGTGACTTCAGGAATCGAGCTTTGCATTCGATACCCCATTTCGTACTGGGCAATTTTCGTTTCAAGGCCGGGATCTCCGGTTTTTTCAAGTTGGAGTTCATGAAGTTCTTTTAAACGATCCAGCATATTACGCCGTCCTTCCGCTGAAACTCCTTCCGGGCTGTTCAGGTAGAGAATGGCATCCTTATCCGCCCGGAATCGGGTGCCCGCATGTTTGCCGGGTAAGAAGCCGCTCCCCCATAGCCTGGAAACCAACGGTTGTCCACCTTTGCCTTTTGTTTTGAGGACCACGAAATTAGGCAGGTTTTCATTTATCGATCCAAGACCGTAGGACATCCAGGACCCCATACTCGGACGACCGGGGAATTGGGAGCCGGTTTGCATAAAAGTGACCCCCGGACCGTGGTTAATCGCTTCGGTGTACATCGAATTCACAATGCACATATCATCCGCCACTTTTGAAGTGTTTGGTAATAATTCGCTGATCCATTGACCGCTCTTACCATGCTGGGAAAACTTAAAGGGCGAACCAACTAAAGGAAGGCTTGCCTGATTTCCAGACATACCTGTTAATCGCTGTCCTTTACGGACGGAGTCGGGGAGCTCCTTCCCCGTTTCTTCATTTAACCTTGGTTTGTGGTCAAACAGATCAATTTGAGAGGGTCCACCGGATTGGAATAAATAAATCACCCGTTTGGCTTTAGCGGGGTGGTGTAAGCCGGAGCCGGTTTCTGCATGAAGCATGTTGGCGAGGGCCAATCCACCCAGTCCTCCACCAAAACGCTGAAGGAAGTTTCTACGGGGCAAACCAAGTGGGGATTCAAAACCGGTGCATTTATTTTGATTCATACTTTATTTTATCTTTTGGAAAGGGTTCCATCAAAATTCATCAAGGTTGATACCAGGCTGGTAACTGCGGCCAAATATTTCTTGTCTTTTGCTTTTGCTTGGTAATAGCCAACCTTCAGAAATTTTTCTGTTTCTTTATCGTCGGTGAAATATTTTTTCTGTTCCTCCAATAAATTTTGGAGAATTTTGGATTCCTGCTCACTAGGTGATCGACTGGTCAGTTTTTTGAATGCTTCCTGAATCAAGTCATTTGGATTGGTGGTTCCGTGATTTTGGATAAGTAAATCCGCAGTTGCCCGAGCGGTTTCCACAAACTGGGTACCATTAAGCATGATCAGGGCCTGCGATGCTGAGTCGGTCCGTTCCCTGCGTACCGTGCAGACATCCCGTTTGGATGCATCAAGGGCCATCATTACCGGAGTGGGGCCGGTTCGTTTCCAAAAGGTGTAGACACTCCGACGGTAAACATTGGGGGCACCGTCGGGATTAATCGGTTTAAAAGATACTTTTAAATCATAGGGCTTCGCACCCGGGCCGCCGATTTTTTTATGCAATAATCCGCTATGAGCGAGGAGGCTGTCCCGGATCATTTCAGCAGGGAGCCGATATGCGGGAGCCCAACTAAGAAGCAGGTTCTCCGGGTCAATTTCCTGGGCGTTGGGCAAAGTCTTACTTTCCTGCCGATAGGTATGGGAAAGAACCATTTTTTTGAGCAGATGATGAAGATTCCATCCGGACTTAACAAAATCCCTAGCCAGCCAATCAAGTAATTCTGGATGCGAGGGTGGCTTTCCCTGCATGCCAAAATCCTCCGATGTGGAAACCAGTCCCCGTCCAAAAATCATCTGCCAGTAGCGATTGACAGTTACCCGGGCGAGTAGGGGATGGTCCGAGGAAGTTAACCATCTTGCCAAGCCCAACCGATCCAGAGGAGCACTATCAGGAAAAGGAGTAAGGACAGCAGGGGTTGCCCGCTGTACCACCTTTCCACGGTTTTCATAATGACCACGATCTAGAATGTGAGTCTCCCGTAAATCGGGCATTTCTTTCATTACCATGATTTCAGAAAGCCGCTGGCGCTGATCCCCAAAACTTTTCCTCTCCTTATACAATGCCTGTCTGGCAGCTATGCTTGGCTTGTGTGCGGAATGTAAAAATATCTCCCGCACTGCGGAATCATCTATCTTTTTACGAAGTCCTGCCAGTTTCTCGATTTCAGAACCCGAAATTACCCGGTTAAACAGGTAGAACTCGTCAAGCATACCGTTTTTAAATCCACGATCCCGCATCCTCTGGGCAAAGCCAATAAATGGATCCCCACCACCGGTGATCTCTCGGGTTAAGTGATCCCTGATCACTTCGATGCTTGCCAGTTTTCCATTTTCAAAAAGCTGCAGGCCACTTGCCTGGCTCGATCCATCGTAGGTGAGCCCAACATGGGTCCATTGGTTAAGGGGAAGTTTGTTTTTGGATCGAATGCGGATGGCATTCCCAGGCCAGAAATGAATCAGGGCAGGGGACAGCCGCCCATTTTCAATTAATACCTCTATCCCCCGGCTTGCAGCATCCGTCCATGCCTTGGACCGGCGGACAACGACTCCGCGTTCCAATTCCAGTGTCGGGTTAATCCAAAACGCTATCGTGAAAGTCTGGTGCCTGTTAAAGTCTCCAAATCCGGATGGGAAATTGAGAACATCATCCCCGCTGAAATGAATACCCTTACCGAACTTTCCTTCCACCTCTTTATTATTTCCATTGGTCGAAGCATCCTTTGAACGGTCTGCCAAGTTCGGATAACGGTTCCCATTTCGATCATCAAAAGAGAGATAAGCCATCGGTTTGGCATATTGAATATCTGTTTCTCTTTTCACTTTCCATTTTTCAATGAGATGATTTTCCACCCTTTTGATCTGCTTGTCATTAAGGGCATTTGAAAAAATGAGGACCTCTCCGATCTCCCCATTCCAGTTATATTTTCCTCCGTGATTGCGGTCCCTGCCCATTCGACTGGCGATCACATTTCCCGTCGTGCGCAGGGAGACCACCGCCAGTTTGTTGGGATAGTTCGATTCGGCATTGGCTTCCATTCCGTTGATTCGCAGATTCCCTTTTCGGATATGTTCATGGGTATGCTGGGGGTGCCAGAATTTGTCCCCGTTGGAATAAAAATGATGAGCGTTCGGATGACATAGGGGAGAACCGGAATTACCCCTGGTCTTACTCATTACCCAGAAAACGGTCCGGATATTTTTGATTTCCTTAAACTGATGATAATCATTCGAATTGGAGTGATACCTGACCACCTGTAACCCGCTGTTTTTATGAGCCTCCGGCTTGGGTGAGGCGTGCCGGGTGGCATGGTTCTGATTTCCACTCAGATCATTCCAGGTTCCGGAAGTACTATTGTATTCGTTGGCATCGAGCCAGAGGGAAGGTTTAAGGCTGAGCAGATTAAGATCGGTTTTAGTATTATTCTGGTCCGCCTGCCTTATCGGTTTGGAATAATAATGGGCAAGACCAATCGTCTCGGCTTTGACTTCATTAATCCAACCGGCAAAGGCGGTATCCACATCTTTTGATTGATTGAATAACTCAAGGTTTTCCTGTGCCGATTTGATTTTCTGATCATTGGGAAGATCTCCCAATTCCAGGGTAGGTGTGGGCACGGAACCGGTGAAGTAGGAATAGAGCCCTGCCTCGTCGATATTGTTAAAAAAGGCGGATAACGAAAAATAATCCTTCTGGGTAACGGGATCGTACTTGTGATCATGGCAACGGGTACACTCCATGGTGAGTCCAAGAAAGGCGGTGCCAAAGGTATGCACCCGGTCCGCTACATATTCGATTCGGAATTCTTCCGGTACGCTTCCACCCTCGACCTTTTGAGGGTGCAGTCGATTGAAACAGGTCGCGAGGATCTGATCCCGTGTGGCATTGGGTATAAGATCTCCAGCAATCTGTTCGGTCACAAACTGATCGTATGCCTGATTTTTACGAAAAGACTGAATGACCCAGTCCCGCCATTGCCAGACATTTCGGTTACGATCCACCTGATAGCCATAAGTGTCGGAATATCGTGCCACATCCAGCCATTCGGAAGTCATACGCTCGGCATACTCGTCAGTATTGAGGAGTTGATTGACCACTTTTTCGTAGGCATCCTTCGATGCATCTGCCAGAAAAGCGTCCACATCATTTAACGAGGGCGGTAGTCCGGTAAGGTCATAAGTAACTCTTCGTAACCAGGTAATTTTATCCGTTTCCGTACTGGTATGAAGGGGGGACTTCTCGAGCAGGGTGGAGATGAAATGATCAATTTCATTCTTTGGACTGGGATGTTTGGACTCGGGTACATCTACAGATTGAGGCAACGCCTGAAAAGACCAGTGCTTGTCATATTTACCACCCTCCTTGATCCATTGATCAATTAGTTTTTTCTCTGCTTCCGTTAGGGGCAGCTTACTTTCGGGAGGGGGCATCACATCGATTGCATCATCACTATAAATACGCCAATGAATTTCAGAATCTTCCAGGCTGCCCGGAGTTAGTCCCACAAATCCATTATGCTCCTTTATCGCCTCCTCAAAAGAATCAATCCGGAAATCAGATTTCTGGTTCTTTGCATCCGGACCATGGCACTTGTAGCACTTATCAGAAAGAATAGGCCTAATTTGTCGGTTGAAATCGACCTTACCCATTAAAACGAATACAGGCATGAGTAGGAGAACCGGAATTCCTACGAACAGATTAAAAGCTTTAAACATTTTTATTGGGAGGAGAATAAAAATAAAGGATATAAAATTACACTCTCAAGACAAAAAGATTTTTCGCTCAGTTTTTAAATTCCGGATTTTTTCTGGGTAATTTTGCTCCGTCTGCTTTTAATCGGACAATGAGTTCGCTCTCCAGTTTTTGAACGAGTCCGGGTTTACTTTCGGCGAGGTTATTCGCTTCCCCCAAATCGTTCTTCAGGTCATAGAGTTCATAAATCCCTTCCCAGAATTTAATCAATTTGAAATCTCCTTTCCGAATAATGGAGTAGGGACCGGGAGCATGCCGGTAATGCGGGAAGTGCCAGATCAGGGTTTCCCGTTTTGGGGATTTCTTTCCTCCACTGTTTAAGTGTTTCGTCAGGGAGAGCCCGTCAATGGGCCGGTCCTTGGGCAGTTCGGTTCCAGTTGCTTCCATAATGGTGGGAAATAAATCGATCGAAGAAACCGGAAAGTCCGACTTTTTGCCTGCCGGGATTTTGGCCGGCCAACGGGCAAGGAAGGGAACCCGGATTCCCCCTTCATAACAGTATCCTTTGCCGCTCCTCAGGGGAGCATTTTCAGTGGGACCACCATTGCGGTCGAGCCCGCCATTATCACTGGTGAAAATAATCAGGGTGTTGTCGTCAATTCCGTGCTTCTTCAGTTCGGCGAGCATGTCCCGCATACAGTCATCAATTGATTCCACCATCGCGGCATATTTCCGATTCGTTTCCGACATACCCTCCTTAAATTTGTATTTATCGGCCACTTCCTGAATCGCCTGGATTGGGGTGTGCACCGCGTAGTGGGAAACCTGGATGAAGAATGGCTGGTCTTTCCACTGGCGGATCAGTTTGACCGCTTCATCCGCTTCCCGGTGAGTTAAATATTCTCCTTTCTTCCGTCCGGGTAATTTATGAATACCGGCCCGAATGGTGGGGTGCTTATGTTTTGG
>NZ_CAXLMO010000081.1:0-48482 GCF_964187635.1 Candidatus Seribacter sulfatis
CGCTACCTGGTCCGATAGTAGAACCTGCATCAAGTCCTGCCCCAAAAAGTGAAACTCTTTACCGGGCAGACGGAACTCCTGTCATTTTACAGGCGGCGCCCACTACGTCTGCTGCTATTGCTTCATCCCCTAGCTCAGTTCCTAAGAAAAGATCGATTCGTAGAAATATGGAAAAAGAAAGGGGGGCGTATTTCATTCAACCTTTTTTGGGTGTTTTATTACCTTCTTCTGATATTAGTTTTTCTGGTTTACCAGACCCCGCAGAAATTGAAATAAGCGTGGGACATTCAATTGGATTAAGTTTTGGTCGAAGATGGGATAATTTAGAAGGAGAGTTACATTTTGGTTATGCAAATTGTAGATTTTCAAATCTAGTTTCTTCAAGGGGACCGACTACATTTAAAAGTGATGGGCAACTTGATTTTTTTCAAATAGGTACTCGTATCGGATACGCTATTCCTTTCGGGGATAAAGGCTGGTTTCGAACTGCTGGTGGCTTTGGGTTAGCAAACCGTAGGGATGCCATTAACATAGATGCAACGAATCAATCTTATATTAATTCCGAAACTGCATTCACTTACGACCTTCTTCTTAGCCTTGGTTATGAAGTAGGTATGGGGCTTGATGCATTTCTTGCTTATCGATTGCTCGGAGTTTCAGAAAACGGTAATTTTGATAGTGTGGCAATGCACCTTTTTCAGGTGGGTTTGGGCGCAAATTTCTAGGCTTTTTCACTTTTCTGATTCATTGCCTTGACCATTGTCCAATCTAGGGGTTGCTTATCTCTTTTCACATGAGCAAAAAAGCCGAAGATACCCCGATGATGAAGCAGTACCGCGAGGCCCGAGAGAGCCTGGAGGAGGATACTCTGCTATTTTTTCGCTTGGGTGACTTTTATGAAATGTTTGAAAAAGACGCCGAGCGGGGCGCTGCCTTACTGGGGATTACCCTGACGAAGCGACATGATATGCCGATGGCTGGTTTTCCCTATCATTCGGCAGATGGCTATCTGACTAAGCTGCTGAAGGGAGGCCATAAGGTTGCCATTTGTGAGCAGTTGGAAACTCCTCAAACTGGTAAATTGGTCAAGCGGGGAATTACCCGAATTCTCACCCCGGGAACAGTGCTGGAAGATCAGCAGTTGGATGCGGGACATAACCACTTTCTTCTTGCGGTTGATTTTGACAAGCAGGGTGCCCGTGCTTCCTGGCTTGATTTATCAACCGGGAAATTCGTTCTTGCTCAAAGCGATCGGCCACATGACTTCCTCTCCATTCTAAGTGCATTGGCACCGCGCGAGATTTTGGTCCCGGAGGGAATGAAAAAAAGAGTACAGAACTTAGACGATGGTGGATTACTGGTGCAGGAACTAGATCGATTATTTACCGGTGTTACCCGAACGGAAAGACCCGATTTTGATTTTGAACATCGTTCGGGTGCGAGAGAGGTAATGGAAAGCCTGGGGGTGATGAACTTGGAAGGATTTGGGATTGGATTAGACCATTTGGCCCTAGGGGTGGCCGGCGCTCTTTTGATCTATGCCCAGGATGTATTGAAGGGGAAACCCGGTAATTTACGAAAAATTGAAGAATACCGGACTGGGGAGTCTCTCCTATTAGACCCTGCAACCCAAAGGAATTTAGAAGTTTTTAAAACAGCGGCACAAACCCGCAAGGGATCGCTCCTGGACGCAATGGATCAAACCGTTACCTCTGCCGGTTCGCGACTTTTGGAGAACTATCTTGCGAGTCCAGAGCGCGACTTGGTTGAGATTTATCGTCGTCAATCCTGCGTGGGAGAATTTGCACAGGCTCCGTCAGCAGTGGAGGAGGTTTCTTCAATCCTCAAGTCGGGAAGTGATTTGGAGCGAATCCTAGGTCGTCTACGTAATCGATTGGTTCGGCCACGGGAACTCGGTGGATTACGCTCGACGATTCGGGGATTACCCGGAGTTTCCCGTTGTTTGCTTGCATTGGGGGAACGCTTTCCGGCCATTTTTGAAATCGCACAACGGGTTCAAACTTTTGAGGAATTATGCGCCGTGTTAGATCGTGCCTTGGAGGAGGAGCTGCCTGCGGATATTAAAGTGGATGTAAAAGGCGAGGGCGGTCGGGTCATTCGGGTTGGATATGACAGCGAGTTTGATCAATTACGAGAACTCGGCAGTGGGGGTAAGCGCTGGATTCTTGAACTGGAAGCTTCCGAGCGAGAGAAAACAGGAATTACTAATTTAAAGGTTAAGTATAACGGTGCATTTGGATATTTTATTGAGGTAACAAAGGCAAACCTTCATCTCGTCCCTGCGCATTATGTGCGTAAGCAAACCATGACCAATGCGGAACGCTACTACACGGAAGAATTGCGACAAAAGGAGAAGGAAATTGTCAATGCCGAGGAGCGGGCTGTGGCAAAGGAACAGGAACTTTTTCTAAGTGTGGTGGAACTGGCGTTACAACAGGCAGATGCACTTACCCAAACCGCTCATGTACTTGCCGAGATTGATTTGTTTTCCTCCTGGGGAGCAATCATGCGGGATCGGGATTATTGTATGCCTGAATTTGTGGAGTGTTCCCAGGAACTTGAAATCGTGCAGGGCAGACATCCAGTGGTAGAGTTGGTCCTTAAGCAGGAAAGCCTGGGATTGGCAGGAACCCATGCCTTTGTACCCAATGATTGTCTGCTCTCTTCCGGGCAGGAACAAATTGCTTTGATTACCGGTCCCAACATGGCGGGTAAATCAACTTATATTCGGCAGGTTGCATTAATTACTCTGATGGCACAAGTGGGCTGTTCAGTTCCTGCCACGAGTTGCCGTCTTGGTTTGGTGGATCGAATCTTTTCACGGGTGGGTGCTGGGGATGAACTTGCCCGAGGAAATTCCACATTTATGGTGGAGATGAATGAGACTGCCAATATTCTTAATAACTGTACCTCTTCGAGTTTAATTATTTTGGATGAGATCGGCCGGGGTACCAGTACCTATGACGGACTGAGTATTGCCTGGGCAGTGGTGGAGCATCTTCACGGACAGGGCAGTGATGGGCCGAAGACACTTTTTGCCACTCACTACCATGAACTGACTCGTTTGGCTCATTCTCTCCCCCGCCTCCGGAATTTCTCAGTCGCGGTCAAGGAATGGAATGATGAAATTATATTTGTACGTCAGGTTACGCCGGGCGCATCGGGTCGATCATTTGGGATTCAAGTTGCCCGGCTTGCCGGTTTACCGGACGGTGTGGTGAATCGGGCAAAACAAATTCTTTCCACTCTTGAACAAGGCGATTCTGCCCCGTTACCCACCTCTGACTCTCCTCCAGCGGATATTCAACTAGTGGAAGATCCAAAGGAACCTCAGTCCCCTTCAGGTGAACCGCTTTCATCCAGTAAAAAAGAAAAAAAAGTAAAGTCCGAACCTTCCCAGTTGGAGTTATTTTAAAAGTCGGTGAGATTACTGAACTCAGAAGTGTTGGGAGAAGGTGGCGTGCCCATAATTCTCATGCATGGACTACTCGGATCATCTAGGAATTGGCGTTCTGTGGCAAAGGAACTTACCAATGGTTCCGCGTTGCATTGCTTAGATCTTAGAAATCATGGAAATTCCTTTCATGACGAGGATGCCTCTATTCGGGCGATGTCAGATGATTTGCTTCATTATATTAAACACCATCATTTTTCTGAAGTAATTCTTTGCGGACATAGCTTGGGAGGAAAGGTGGCCATGCATTTTGCATGTGGTCATTCCTCGCTTGTTACGAAATTAATCATCGCAGATATTGCCCCCCGATCTTACCCGCCCGAGCACCATATTCCGACGCTCGATTCTTTACTTGGCCTTGATTTATCCTCTCTCTCTTCAAGAAAAGAAGCAGACGAGCTTTTATCTTCATCCATTTCGCATTGGGGTTTTCGTCAGTTCTTACTGACCAACCTTGTTCAGGAAGGGGAGGGGTTTCGATGGAAAGCAAATATTCAGGTATTACGAAACTCGATTACGGAACTCTCTTCAAATCCTCTCCTTGCACAGGATCGATATGATCGACCCACATTATTTATTCGCGGTGGGAAGTCTGGCTATTTACGCACCGAGCATATCCCCGAAGCCAAGCAGTATTTTCCCCATTCCCAGTTTGAAGTTCTTCCCCTTGCGGGGCATGATGTTCATGTGGAGGACAGACCGGGTTTTCTTGCCGCGTTTCAAAATTTTTTGTTTAGCGCTTAAATCGGATATCTAAGGGATCGAGGTGGGAGGCTCCATGGGAGGGTAGGAACGAATGAAAGTGCGGTTTTGTGTTCCATTCCTTTTCATATATTTGAGCGATTGAATCCGCCCGTTTTTGGGAAAAGCGAGTGGTCGTCCATGCTAATACTGCTCCCCCAAAACCACCACCCGTTAGCCTTGCACCATGCACCTCTTCTTCCTTGTCCAGTAAATCGACGAGGAAATCAAGTTCGGGAAGGCTGTTTTCAAAAAGATTGGCTGAACTGTGGTGCGATGCAGTTAACAATTTTCCGAGTTGATCGATACTATTTCCATTTTGTAAACCCTGGGTAAATTGGTTCACTCGTTCCTGTTCGGCAACCACATGGCGGGCCCGCTTTTTTAAATTTTCGGCCATTTCAGTCTGTTCGAGCAATGTAGTGCTACAATGTGCCAAGCAACTCAGGCTCGAATCTTGTTTTTGAAGTATTGAAAGTGCATCCATACATTCCTGATTCCTCGTGCCATAAAGCGAATCAACCAAGTCATGTTTAATTCCGCTGTCAAAGATCCAAAAACTGGTATCCTTTGGAAGGGACAGGGTGGAGAAGTTTTCATTGGAACAATCAATTCGTACCAACTGATCTAACTCTCCGAATGCAGAGGTTCCCTGATCTAACATACCACAAGGTAATCCCACCCATTCATTTTCTGCCCGCCTTCCAATTGTGACCAGTTCCTTTTTTGTGACCTGCTTACTGGCCAATTGAAGAAGGCACTGTGCGGTAGCGAGTTCCACTGCGGCACTTGAACTCAATCCTGCCGACATGGGCAGGTCAGTGCTAAGGATCAAAGAAAACCCATGCGTGGGTGCGAATTCCATATCCTGAAGAACCTGTACTACACCGAGGCAATAATTCGCCCAACTTTGTTTCCCGGATTGTTTTTCAAGTTGATTGATCGAGCCGGATATTTGGCTTCCCTTAAAACTCTCGCTAAACAAATGAAAGGAGGAATCTTTTGTAGGTTGAGCAATTGCATAAATTCCTGCATTGATTGCCGTTCCTAAAACCAACCCACCGTTATAATCTAAATGATTTCCCAAAAATTCAATTCGGCCCGGTGCGAATGCTGCAACTGCGTCATTCATTGATTCCGTCATTAATCTTTTTGCTTCCTCGATTGTAAGGTTTTTCATTTTTTTGTTTAGCTAATTACCCAAAAAAAACTCACGGTTTCCCGTGAGTTTTAAAAGGGGTATATTGGTAAAGCAATTAGATAGCTGCTTTGAGCTTTGCGCCTGGCTTGAACTTAACAGACTTGGATGCCTTGATCTTGATCTTTTCACCAGTTTGTGGATTGATGCCTGCACGAGCAGCACGCTTCACAATTGAAAAAGTACCAAAACCGATTATTTGAACACCTTTTTCTTTGTCTTTTTTCACACCAGCTGTGATGCAGTCAATCACTGTATTTAATGCAGTATCAGCAGCTGCTTTAGTTGTGTCCTTGCCTAACTTTTTTTGTATGGCTTCGATTAATTGTCCTTTATTCATTTATTTTCCTTTTGTTGGAAGTATTGTTAGATGAGTTATACAACCTAATTGCTCTGTGTTTTCGAGCACGTGGTCAAACTTTTTTTACAAAAAACCTTACTTTTTCAACGATTTAGCCTTTTTTTGTGTCAAAATTGGCTTCATCACTCGGTTTTAGCATTCCTTGGGCACCATAAACTGCAACCTCCAGTAATTCTTTTAACGCCTCCGTTTTGGAAATATCCTCTTCGTGGGATCGTTGTTCAGCTCGCTTGATCAGTTGACGGGCCATTTGCCTGGCCATGGTTTGCTCCGCACCTAAATTCACAAATATTTGGGCGATCTGTTGGGTTTCGTCTTCTTGATTCATAGCGGTTGAATTCTTCCTTCGCTGATTCCCTCCAATGTTAAGCCTTCACCTTCCAATGAATCGATTCCATTCTCATGAATCAGTGCCATGCCGATGGGTTTTTCTCCGTCCTGTACAATGAGACTCTTTAAAATTCCACATTTTTTCCCATCGGCAAATAACGAGGTTGGAAGACTTGGTAATTTCTGACCATTCCATAAAACGGGGACGGTCAATCTCCTTACCCTTCCCATTGCATGGATTCTCGCCATTACTTCCTGTCCCAGGTAGCAACCCTTATTAAAATCGATCGCATCCACTTCTAATCTTCCTTCCTGGGGAAGTTCATCGGGACCGATTTCATTTGGAATCGAGGCTAGGCCAAAACGAATCCTTTGTTTTTCAAGACATTCCCATGTGGCTTCTCTCGGCATCCATCCATCGGGCATTGTATCTGAAATGGGTCGCAAAAGAGAGTATGCACACGGGCTAATCGCAAAATCTTCAAAAAGGTATCCGTTATCGAATTGTACAAAATTTCCTTTTTCCGGTCTGTTTACTTCTTTAAATAGCGCAGATAACTCTTCTTTACTACCCCAAACGGTAATGAGTTCCCAGTCATTAGACTCGTTCGAAAATTCAACTTCATCCGCCACGATATTTTCTTCAAGTAGAGAATTTATTTCTGTTCCCTCGCAGCCCCGACTAACAAGAAGAAATTCTTCCTCTCCCAGCCGGAAGAAGAAAGAATCTGCCAGGACACGACCGCGGGTAGATAACCGTAAGCCGTATCGAATTTCACCCTTGGATAGCCTTTTGAAATTGATGGTCCATTGGCTTTGTAAATAGTCTTCCGCATCCTCTTCCCTTACCCGAATTACTCCTTTGGGGTATGTTTTGTAAAAAAAAGTGTTCATAAAGTGGTTAATTCTAAAAGTTTAGCTTGTTCATGCAAGCTCCTCATTTATGGTTCTTCTCTGTGGATAAAGTAACAAATCTAAGAATTACCAACTCTGAAGCTCTGCCAGCTCCGATTGAATTGTGCGAATCAATTCCTCGTACGCCCGAACAAAATTCATTTGTTCGCCAATCAAGGGAGGATCTTCATCGATTAATTAAAGGAGAGGATCGACGGTTACTCGCCGTGGTGGGTCCCTGCTCAATTCATGACCTCGCGTCCTGTCGAGAATATGCAGACCACTTTGCCAAGCTCGCAGGCGAACTGAAGGATCGCTTACTTTTAGTCATGAGGGTCTATTTCGAAAAACCCCGTACCACTGTGGGTTGGAAGGGGCTCATCATGGATCCGAAGTTAAATGGGACTTGTGATATTCCGGAAGGACTGCGCATCGCCAGACAATTCCTGGGTGAAGTTTTAGATATGGGAATTCCCACTGCTACTGAGTTGCTCGATCCAATCACTCCCCAATACATTGCAGACTCGCTTTGCTGGTCTGCGATTGGTGCCCGAACTTCTGAGTCTCAGACTCATCGTCAAATGGCATCCGGCTTATCAATGCCGGTTGGCTTTAAGAATGCCACTGCTGGAGATCTGAAAGCGGCGGTGAATGGAATTATTGCGGCCACGAAGAGCCAGACCTTTTTGGGGATTACGGAAGATGGACGAGCCTCCGCGGTAACTACCGGGGGAAACCCGGACTGCCAACTCATCCTCCGTGGGGGAACGAATGGCCCCAATTACCAAGCCGAACATGTACAGGCTGCAGAGGACGCTCTGCGTTCTGCAAATGCACCGGTTTCAATCATGGTGGACTGTAGTCATGCAAACAGTGAAAAAGATCCATCTCGACAACCCATTGTACTTGATCATGTTCTTGCCCAGGTCAAAAACGGAGCAGACTCGATTCACGCGGTGATGATCGAAAGTCATCTCAATGGAGGTGCCCAGGCCTTTCCACGCCCATTGGACGAACTTGAGTACGGAGTTTCCATTACCGACGGATGTATTGACTGGTCGAGTACTGAGGCTTGCCTTCGACGAGCTGCCGATGTAATTGATAAGGCACGATTTTCGTAAAACCTTCTTTTTATCAATCCCCTCAATAATTTAAAATTATGAATGACAAAGCACCTATCCGTGTCGCGGTAACCGGAGCTGCCGGTCAAATCGGTTACTCTCTTCTTTTTCGTATCGCCTCCGGAGCCGTTTTTGGTCCCGATCAACCAGTTGCACTCAACCTGATTGAGATTGAACCTGGAATGAAAGCCCTGGAAGGCGTGTGTATGGAATTGGATGACTGTGCCTTTCCATTACTTCAGGATATCCGTCCCACCTGTGACCTGAACGAAGGTTTTGGCGGTGCTAATTGGTCCCTTCTTGTGGGAAGTGTACCCCGTAAAGCGGGAATGGAACGCGGCGACCTCCTTGGCATTAATGGAAAGATTTTCACCGGACAGGGACAGGCGATCCAGGCCAATGCCGCATCTGATGCCCGTGTCTTAGTAGTAGGGAACCCATGCAACACCAATTGCCTGATTGCAATGAACAATGCACCAGACGTGCCCAAGGACCGCTGGTTTGCAATGACCCGCCTAGACGAAAATCGTGCCGCTGCACAACTGGCGGCAAAAGCGGGCGTGCAAGTATCAGAAGTTTCCAATGTCACAATCTGGGGAAATCATTCGGCCACGCAGTATCCTGATTATTACAATGCTCAAATTAGTGGAAAATCGGCTCATGAAGTTATTGCAGATGATACCTGGGCCCATGTTGACTTTATTCCCACAGTACAACAGCGCGGTGCTGCGATCATCCAGGCCAGGGGTGCATCCTCAGCTGCTTCGGCCGCTAATGCAGCCATAGACACAGTTCGTTCACTCATCACACCTACACCAGAAGGGAATTGGAACAGTGTATGTGTGGCGTCCGATGGAAGTTACGACACTAAGGAAGGCTTGATTACTTCATTTCCGATTCGTTCCGACGGGGAGAAGTGGGAAATTGTTCAGGATTTACCGATCAATGAATTCGCCCGTGGCAAAATTGATGCCTCGGTGAATGAATTGGATGAAGAGCGTACCTTGGTCAGCGATTTGCTACCGGGCTAAGTTCTGCGTAATCCTGAATGAAGTGGTTTTCGAATCACTTTTCAAGTCGATGTTCGTACATTCGAACATCATGGTATTTTCCAAATTTGTACCCTCCTTCATGGAGCAAGCCGGCCACCTGGAAGCCTAATTTTTCATGCAGTCTTTCGGAGCCGGGATTGGGTAGAACGACCAGTCCATATGCCCGATGGACATCGTCCACCTGTTTCAATTCTTGCAGAAGGGCCGCGTAGACCTTTTCCCCGATTCCCTTTCCCACTTGATCTGGGCGAAGGTAAATGCTGGTCATTACTGAAGGCGCATAAGCGGGGCGCAGGTGGAAGCGCAGACTTGCGGCGTAGCCCACCACTTCATTCTCACGCTCTGCCACCATCAATTGATATCGTCCATCCTCAGTAAACTGGGTAAACCAGGTTTTTCTATTTTCGAGTGACATTTCAACCATTTCAAAAGTAACCACCGACTCCATAATGTAGTAGTTTATAATGTCCCGCAAGGCGGGCATATCGGACTCTCGTCCTCTGCGTATAATGGCCATGAAAGGATAAAATAAAAATGGTACCCGGAGAGGGGGTCGAACCCTCACTTCCTTGCGGAAACTGGATTTTGAATCCAGCGCGTCTACCAATTCCGCCATCCGGGCAACTTAGTTATTAAAATGATCGCAACTTAAGTTTTTTGCAAGAACCGAGTTTTACGAATGTGTTCATCCGTCTTCCGACTGGCTTGATCTTGTAACAGGCTTGAAAGGCACCCTGTTTTTTATGACATTGCTAATGCTAATATATTGAGAAGTTAACCTGAAATATTAAAACCCCCAATGTTTCCGAAATTCCTCCATTTTTATAATGGCATGCAAACTCTTATTTCGGTTATACTTAATTTGTGTCTAAAATAAAGTTAATAGAGACCTTAAAGGATTTAAAAGAAAACAGGCGGTTGAGCTCAGAGTCAGAAGAAATTCTAGCTCCTTTTATTGGTCAATCTTTCACGCTGAGTTTTCGATTTTTGAGTTCTTCCCGATCTTTTACTAATCGTCACGATCCTCGGTATTCAAATGGGCAAACCCTAATCGGAGAATTTATAAATTCTAATTTGGAGTGTTCCATTATTTTTTCGCCCGATAAGAATTTATGGGTGGATGGGTTGGATGAAAAGGAAGAGTTCGACTGCGATGTTGTTGTACTCGAGTTGGATAATTTATATCAGCGGGTCCTTTTTGGTCAGTTGTTCAACGAAAAACCAGCTGATTTAACCGATATTGAGGCTGGATCTTTGCCTGAACATTCTTCGATTGGAAATGAAAACCAGCTGATTGATGAATCTAACCTGGATGCGGTTACCGAGGCAGAGACTCTCGTAGAAAATAAGAAAACTGATGGCACTATTGAATCGGTTGATAAGAACGAGACAGTTAGTGATGAAAATTTACCCCCCCCCATATCAGATCTAAAAACCCACGAGGTTGATATTGCTGAAGTTGAAAAAGAGGCTCAAAAAGTTGAATCAGTTGGGGAAGGAAATATTGATTCCCCCATTCCTAAAACTCCCGAAAATAAAGAAGATAGGAAGGAGGTCCAATCTGAGGAGCAGATACAGGTAGATCCTTTGCCAGTTCTTTTAAATCAACCGGTTGATGGAGAAGTACAACCGCCCCCTCTCCCCGGACTTCCGTCAGCAAAAATACAGCGGGAATATGACTATTTTGAAGTGGAACGAATTCGAAATAAACGCTACGAGCATGGTGCTGATTCTCTTACTCCCGAGGAAGAGGAAATTCTTACTCATGACCGTGTCCAAAATGCCAGCTCGCGAAAGAAAAATCTTGTCGAAAGTCAAAATGTCCTGAACAAGGGGGCTCGCCTATTTTTTGGGATCGTTTTTATTTTTGTCAGTCTGAGTTCGTTTTCATCTGACTCGGTTTTTGTGGGCCTTATCCTGTTGGGAGTTTCAGGATATTTATTGAAACCTTTTGTTTCAGATTTAGATTAACTTTAATATCGATGTATTGAACAGTCGTATTTTCGAGGGTCTAGAAAACCTCATGCAAATGAATTAGTAGGAGTACTAGACTCGATACCACTTTTTACGACGTTTGCGGTCCGTTAATTTATTGGCTTCTTTGTCGCCGACGAACACTTCCTTCTTGGGATCCCAAGTTAGCTCACGGCGCAGTTCGTAGCCAATATTGCAGAGTTGGCAAAGAGTCGCGGTTCGGTGACCGGCTTCCACATGTGCCACCGGTAATTCACCGGAGTGAATACAGTCGAGCCAATCATCGTGATGGTTCTTCGGTTGGCGAAGACTAACCGTTGTCTTGAAGTCCTTGATCAAATGTTCGGGATCTGATTTCCAGGGTCCACGGTCCACCCAGATGGTGCCTTCCGTTCCGTAAAAAATGGTCCCACTTTTCCAGTCGGGGGTATTGCCATGAATCACCTCGACCCCATTGGCGTAAATCATTTTAAGGTCCCTAGTACCTTCCTTCGGTGGAATGATTTTTACAGGACCTGTATTATCGGCATCCATGGCCCATTGTCCAATATCGAAGTGATGAGCCCCCATGTCCGCCAGTCCACCATTGCAGTATTCGCGGTATCTTCTCCATGCAGGGAAGTGGTTATGGACATCATCGGGGCAAAGAATTTTGTTATATCCACGAGTGGGGGCGGGTCCTTGCCATGCATCCCAGTCGATTCCATCAGGGATGGGCTCAGTGGGAAGGTTACAGGGGACAGGCGGATTACCCACACAGACACGAATTTTCTTCAGTTCCCCAATCGCTCCACTCCGGATCATTTCTACAGTGCGGCGAAATTTTCCTCCGTACTGTGTCCGTTGTTGGCTGCCAGTTTGGAAAACAATTTTATTTTCTTTAACCGCTTGTGCCATGGCACGACCTTCTTTAATCGTTAGGGAAATCGGTTTTTCACAGTACACATGCTTTTTCGCCCGGGCCGCACGTATGGTTGCTTCACCATGCCAGTGATCCGGTGTTGCAATAAGGACGGCATCGAGAGATTTGTCTTCGAGTAGCTCCAGATAATCATTGGTAATTGTTAATCCCTTCCAGTTTTTACTGGGGGTATTTTTGGAATACTGTTTTTCGATCAGATCCTTGGTGTGCTTAGTGCGAATATCAGCAATCTCAGCAAATCCAGTAATTTGAGCCCGTGGATTACGAACTAGGAAATTAGCATGGCCACGACCCATTTTCCCGGGGCCTATAATGGCTATGTTGATACGGTTATTAGGAGATGATTCTCCTTTAGCCGACCAAATGTGTGAGGGTAAAATAAAGGGAGCGGAAGCGAGCGATGCCTTTTTAAGGAAAGATCTTCGAGTAGTCATAAGCGGGTTCAGTTGTGATTTAATAAATTATTGGATTCGTAATGAAGTAAATGGTGAAAACAGAACCAAGAATTTTAATGATTTCCGCCTAGGTCAACCTTAAGGAATAAATTCCTTCGCAATTTTATTTACAGGTCTTCGAAAAGAATTTCATCTGCGTCTTTCCACAATTGCTCGATCGCATAATTATCTCTTTGTTCCTGGGAAAAGATATGCAC
The DNA here is from genome assembly GCF_964187635.1 of Candidatus Seribacter sulfatis. Taxonomy (NCBI): domain Bacteria; kingdom Pseudomonadati; phylum Verrucomicrobiota; class Opitutia; order Opitutales; family Candidatus Seribacteraceae; genus Candidatus Seribacter; species Candidatus Seribacter sulfatis. The sequence goes on from NZ_CAXLMO010000081.1 coordinate 12,721, forward strand.
CACAAAATCAATGGCATCAATAACCAGCCACCCACTTGGTTGAAATCGATCTTTGGAAAATAATTCAACCTTGTTCTCCTTGAGAGTTTTCTCCACATTATCGCGGAGTGCTTTGATGTGCGGATTCGAATTACCGGTCGCGATAATAAAGCAGTCAGTCAATGTAGACTTCGCTCCAAAGTAGAGAAGTTTTAAATCTTCCCCTTTTTTATCGAGCAGTGCATCACAGGAAATTTTTAGATTTGAAAGCAATTCAGCTTTTTCTTTGGGGATAACAGTGGTCATTTGTAAATTGATTTATGAATGGTTGGGGTTTTGATTAATAAATGGACAGGCGGCGGGCGGAATTAAGTGATCTACTGACCTGCCTGCTTTAAGACGTTTTCTAATTTCAGTGGAGGAGCAGTCAATCAATTCGTTCTTTACGAGTTGGTAGGACAGTTGAGGAATAGCGGGTGGGGTTACTTCTTGCCCATTTCTCGAAAATACAAGGAATTGACAATGCTCGGCCAATTCTTGGTGGAATTTCCACTCTTGTAAGCGATTAAACTGATCGGCTCCCAATAATAGTAATATAGTAGAGTCTGGATATTGGAGCTGCACCTCTTTTACTGTTTCGTAGGTGTAGCATGTTTTCTGTTTCTCAATTTCTAATTTACAAATTTCGAACCCGGGGTTCTCTTGGGCGATTTTTTCCAAGATTTTCAAGCGCGTTTTGGTTGAGAAATATGGTTTTTCGGTACGAAGAGGGGCATGGAAAGCGGGACAAAGGAGGAGAGTGTCAAGCTGAGCCAATTCGATGGCCTGTTGCGCAAGAGAAATATGACCGATATGAATGGGATCAAAAGATCCGCCAAAAAAACCGATTCGCGGAGGGGATGATATCGTGGATACTGACATCTTTTCATTATAAGGATCGACCCTCTGACTTATCGAAAAGCGTAAACATTTGTCCTTTTCTAAAGTAGGTAACTTGTCCGGAAGAGGAGACTACAAGTGCCAATGAATCAGTTACATGAGTAATTGCCGCAGCAGCTGCGTGTCGGGTACCCAATCCACCTGGTAACACGATATCATTTGCTTTTGCCTGAATTAAGCATCCCGCTGATTCGACTACACCATTTCCCCGAACAATAAAGGCACCATCAATAAGCGCTAATTCCTTTATGGTTTCATCCATAAAAGGATTAAGGATACTACGATCCTCTTCATCATAGCCATAAAATGGGTTTAGGATTAAGGGCTTAGAGCGTTTATTTACTTCCTTGTGGTCGCCTAGTATAAACATTGCACCAATCGCCTTTCCTTCGCGTCCGGTGGAGGCAAGATCGGTGGCAATGGCAGTAATTCTTTCCAGGGCCTCCGCGGAAACATCGGGCGGAAGCATTTCTTCACCATGTCCAATAACCGATTCAAATTCTTCATCCACATCGACTACTAAAACGGTGTCTAGTTGTCCGCTGTTTGGAATTCCTCCAATACAACAAACCCGATCTTGAAAACCGAAAATATCCCGTGTGAGTCCAAGCAGTATGGCCGCTCTGAGTTGAGATAATCGGGCCCGTGAAAGGGCTCGAACCGCCAATATTGCATCGGCGCGATGGTGAGCACGGTCGTCCTCGGATACATCCTGTCCGGCAAGGACCACATTAAATCCAGAAAAGGTCATCCGTGGAGCCAGACTGGGTGGGAAAACATCGGCAAAAATAAGAATGGTTGAACATTCTGCCGCTTTCGCAATCTTGGCTGCTTCATCGGTAAGCAGTTTGTTGAACTTGGTTCTCCTTCTTGCCGGACGGTCATCAGTCCCGGCAAAAGCCTTTCGGACTGCACTTCGGAATTCGGTCTTGCCACGGGCCATCCAAAGCTGGTCCATGACGGTACTATCTTGAAAGGATCGAGCGAGAGCGGCTAAAAATGAAAGATAGTTTTTTGCTTTTTCATTTGCGAGGAGAAGAAATACAAAGCGAACATCTTCGTAGCTGTCTTTCCCTTCAAAACTAAGACCGGTCGGGCATCTTCCGATTGCCAGTGCATAAGGTCTTTTCATGGGGACCCGGGCGTGGGGTAATGCGACACCTTCGCCCAAGTAACTCGTTAATGACTTTTCCCGGTCGACTAATTCTTTCAGTACTTTTTTTCGTTTGGCCGGAGTGGGTAACAGGGTGGTGAAAGTATCGAGTAATTCAGAATATGCTGAAGTTAAATCGTTGCTGGTTAAATCGACAATTCGATTTACCGAAATATAACGGTCAATATGCATCTTTCAGCGAAGGAAAGAAGACGAGTACAGGACTCGTTTTGGGGAGGGCAAAGGCTTGATTACTTCTCCCACTCAAGAGCACCGCTTTTTAATTCATATACTAAACCCGCAACGAGCACAAAAGTGAAGAACAGCATGGGGCCTAATATTGGAATTCCTGCGGCAACTAGATCACGATGAGTAAGAACCCATGGAATGAGAAAAACCACATCAATATCAAATAAGATGAACAACATCGCAGTGATGTAAAATTTAACCGAGTATTTTGTTTCGCCTTTTGACTCTGATGCCAATCCACATTCATAAGGAGAATCTTTAATTTTACCAGCGATGGCACGTTGGCCAAATAGATGGCTGGCAAAAAGAATACCAAAACCCATTCCAATCGCTAAAAGAATTTGGATGAGTACTGGTAGATAGTCTAAAAGAGTCATGCTTATTGCATGGAATGGAATTGGTCTAAAGGCAAGAATATTTCTTACGAAATTACGGGTTTGATATATATTTCAACAGGCTTGCAAAATTAGATTAGGATGAATTAGTATAATAACATGATATCTTCTTCTCATAAACATTCTCTGCGGCGTACCAAACAACGAGGTTTTACTCTTGTTGAAATTCTCATTGTTTTGGCTTTAATCGGCATTGTTGCCGGTCTGGCAATGTCAAACTTGGGAGAAATCTTTGGTGGTGGAAAAGTAAAGGCAGCCCAGACTTGGGTTAACAGTACTGGTGAGGCCTATGTGACTAGCTATTTTGCACTAGTCGGGGAGTATCCGAAGAGTCTCGCCGATTTAAAGACACCTCCGGCGGGCACGCCTCCATTTGTAAAACGATCTTCAGATTTACAGGACCCTTGGGGGAAAGATTACATTTATCAATACCCCGGGACTCACAATCCGGGAAGTTTTGATATTTCTACTACTGCACCAGACGGTACTGTTTTAGGGAACTGGGATACCGGGAAGTAATTTGAAACCGGTACCCAAGGCGTACCGAAAGCGAGCCTTTAGCCTAATAGAGGTACTGCTTGTTCTTGCTTTGGTGGCAGTTTTAGTGGGCATTGTAGCGGGGAATGCCGGAGCTTTTATTCAGGGGAGTAACTTTGAACCCCCTGAGCGAGTATTAAAAAAGGCAGTGCTCGACGCGGTGTATAATGCGAGTGAGAGTAAGCGAGCGGCTTACTTGAGTTATTTTGAAGAGAATGCAACTTTCATCGTAACCGACTCATCGGGGCAAGTTTTAGCTGAGCATCGAGTCTATAAGAAGTTAGATGATAAAATAAGAAAAGAGGAATCGCTTATGCCGCAGGTCATATTTCATGCCGTTGGCCCATTAGCGGGAGAAGAGGGAGGAACTTCTCAATACGATGAACGCGACCTAGTACTCAATCGGGTCTTTTTTCATTCGGGTTCATGTGTACCATTTACTGCCGAGATTGATTTTAGGGATGAAACGAAAAAGTTAGAGTTTGATCCTTTTTCGGGGTATGTGTTGAAAAGCAAGGAATGAAATATTCTTTCCATCCCAATACTCATGGAAATGGGTTTATGCTGATTGAAGTATTAATTGCTTTAGCACTTTTTGGTTTGTCTGCGGTTTTTTTAGTGGACGGTGCATTTATTGCATCCCGAACAATTCGGGTGATGAAAGACACTCGAGAAATGGAGCAGGATCTTCTCTGGGTGCGTGGGGAAATTTTTAAGGAGTCAGACTATGAGAAGATAAAAGACGGCGGTGATATACAGGCGTTATCCATGGGAGAGATTAGATGGGAGACGGAGGTAGAGATGACTAATGTTTTAGACGTCTATCAGGTTACATTATCTCTTGAATATGAAGGGAATGAAGACCTGGGGGTTGAGTCAGGAGAAAGGATTTCTCAAATGTATGTTTTTCGCCCGTCATGGAGCAAAAATGGGGATTTCTCAACAGAGCGAGAACGATTATTAGAAGATAAAAGGGATAAAATTAGAGAGATCCAGGAAGAAAGGAGAAGGCAATGAGCAGAAAGCGAGGCTTTTCCATGATCGAAGTCTTGTTGGCCTTGACAATTGGAGGCTTGGTTTTAATGGCGGCCACCTCTCTGTTAATTACCATTTCGAGAGCCTGGGCGGAGAGACCCGCAACTCGCGATGCGTTTGATGCCCATGTAAACGGAGTGGCCCATTTTCTTACCGCTGTATTAGAGGAAGCTACTTTAGCCACCTTAAATCGCTCTGGAGATGATGTCATTGATTTGCAACGACCCGTTGGATTTTCTGAATCCGATGACCCATTGATTCATTTTTACTTAAGGGAAGCACCCCCACTTTTAGTCTGGCCGACTGGTTCTGCGAGCCGTGTACATTGTTATTTTCAGTTTACAGAGGGAGAGGGGTTAAGTTTTTTATGGTTTTCTGAACTTCAAGAACTAGAAAAAAATAAGGAGGGAAGAATGGAGCTTGAAGATGAAGATGATCTTTTTAAAACCGTAATAAGTCCCTTTTGTGCAGAAATTTTTTATTGCTACTATGGGGATGAAGATGCGGATGCGGACGATATTAAGGAGTGGGAAATTGTGGAAGATTTGGAAGAAAATGTACAATCGGCAAAATTTAGGATTCCTGCATTCATGAAGCTTGTGTTTAAGTGGGAACAGGAAGACCTGGAAAGAACTATTACGCTCCCGATTAAAAGAATTTCTCCCAATGGAATTGAGGAGGAGCCTTTATAATGATTACGGGGCGAAAAGGCTCGATTCTGGTTTTTATTCTTGCATTAATTGTACTACTTTCGGTGTTGTGCATGCGACTAATGCAGGAAACTGTCCAGGAACTCCGTCATGTGAGCCAATTTCACCGACGAGATGATTTAAGAATGCACGCCTATTCTGCGCTGGATGTATCTGTCGGGGTACTCAACGAATTTATGCTGGTGGAGAGAACATTATATTCTCCCTCTCAAGGGTGGGGGAATCCCCTTAGTTATTCGGAGATTTCTCCTCTCGATCCTACGGTTAAATGGTCGATCTCATTGGTGGATGAATCGGGAAAGGTTCCAATATCAACAATCGCGGAAAAAGATTTAGTCTCTCTCTTTTCGGTTATGCGTGCGGAGGGTGATTCCTTGGTGAATGAAGATGATGGGCAGCCTTTCTACGATAGTTTGATGGACTGGCAGGATGCGGATGAGGAGGAAAGAGATGAGGGGGCAGAGGATGATTACTATGAAGATCTTGAATTCCCTTACTTTACTCCCGGTAAAAAGATTCAAAATTTCGAGGAATTTCGTATGGTAAAAGGCTTTGCGTATGATCCAGATGATCCTGATGAATCCGGTCTCTTTTATACAGCCGAAGGAAGTGAAACGATTCACCTGAAAAATTTTCGCGAAAGTTTTTCATTTTTCCACAACGGTCCGGTCAATATAAACACCGCCTCTCCTTATTTGGTTAAATTTTTGTGTGGAGATGATGATAGCCTATACGATGAGGTAATTGCGGGGCCAAGTAGTTCTTCAGGAGATCCTTATTTCAAGAGTATGAACGATCCAAAACTTGCCCAGTTGAGGAGCAATCGTTCAATTAGCACGAGCACCACAGCAAGTGTTTTTCGCGTATTGGTAACAGTTACAAAAGGGAAGGCAAATTTTCAGTTGCATGCTATTCTTGCAAGCGGGAATGCTGCTCAGCCCAAATCGCAGGGTAGGGGAGCAAAGGTTGCCCCCAAGCCAAGAAGTCCGCAAAATACTAAAATGCAATATCCATTTCGAATTCTTTCTATTCGAGAAAACGAGAATTTGATCGACTGAATATGGATTTAGCATTATAAAAAAAGAACCATTTCTATGGCGGAAACCCCTGAAAAATCATCCGAATTTCCTGTTGGAGAACTTCGAGAATTCACCCTTCGAATCCCTGGTGAACACTTTTTTTGTGATACAATTTCTTTCCCCACTTCGCTCAAGGCCGAAAAATATCAGGATTTTGCAGAATTTGTCTTGAGCGAGGGAGGGCTGTCTCCTTATCCTGTCGATCAACTAGCGTGGGGTTATCAGGCAGATGAGGAGCAGAGGAAAATATTTATATTCGGAACCCCTCTTGCAAAACTGCGCCAAATAGGTTGGCAGAATCTCGAATTATTTCGACGCGTTTTTCCTTCTTTTATCTCTCTGCTCGGAAATGAATACCCTGAACCAACAATTGTATTTTTGCTTTTTGAGGAAACTTTAACTGCGGCATCTTTTCAGGAAGAATGTAGTGTGCCTGACTTGCTGTATTCTGTTGCTTTGGATCCGGAAGAAGGGGACGAGTCGATCGAGGATGCGCGAGGAAAGCTTTTATCTCTTTTCGATTTGGAGAGATACGAGATCAGTAAAGATATATTGGTTGCAGGTGAGGTCGAAAGAACAAAGGATGGTTTTTTTAAATTTGAGCATAATTGGTTGGTGGGGAAAGATTCAGATCTTTCCTTGGATCAGGATGTATTACTTTCGGCCGATGAACTTTGGACGAGCGACCTTCGGCAGCGTGAATTTATCGATGTCGAGCAAAAGAGAAGAAATCAGGCTAGAGCGAGATGGAAGGGGATTCTTGTTTGGAGTGTGGGCATGGCGGCAATGCTACTCGTTTTTGCTGGAATTAAGATTATGGGCGTCAAGTTGGAGGAAAGAAAATTACTCAGTCAAAAGTACGCGGAGGAAGTTCCATTGGTCATCGAATCACAAAAGCTTCTCGAAAAACTTCGTCAAAATAAACTGGGTGGAATTGATCCGTTTGGTGCTTTAATAAGAGTTGCCGTTCACAGAGGCGGTATTGCGGGGGATCCTAATTTGTGGTTTTCTTTGGCTCACTTCGAGAGTAGGAACGAGGTTAGGTTGGAAGGTGAGGGCAAAACGATTGAAGCCATTAACACCTTCATAAAAAGTCTGGAGAAAAACAACATTGCCAATATCCGAGTGAGTCGCTCCGGGGAGGAAATGAGGGAAATTAAGAGTGGCGGAGGCAAGACAACTTTTGAAATAGAAATTAAAATAGTAGAGGAAGGAAAGGTTAAGTCCGCTTACTTATCCACAGATTCTTCGGGGGGGAATTTATTAAATAAGGGATGAATGTCTTGAAAAAACTATTTTTTAAATTAAACGACCGTGAACAAATTCTTTTGTTGTTTTCTCTATGGATCGTTGTCCTGGTCTGTTTTTTTAAGTTTTTCGAGTCGGGTCTGTCACTTTATCAGGAATGGGGCTTAACCGAACAAATGATTGCGGGGCACCAGACAGTTATCAATTTGAAGCCAGTAATTGATCAAGCTTTGGAAGCACAAAAATTGGAACAGGCAAACAAGAGTTACGATAAAAATAATCTGAGTAACCGAGTATCCACGCTCGCTGATAAAGTTTTTCCACAACGAGATTATCGCGAATTGGATACTGATGAAAGAGAACGGTATTCCCAGCACAAGGTGAGGATTAAATTTGCTCGATCGAGTTATGAAAATGTGAACGAATTTGCAGATTTGATCAGGCAGGAGAGCCCTTATATGTTTCTCAGTGAAGTTAAGATTGAACCAAACTATCCACCTAAATCACGACCATATGATCCGACCACATACGACGCAACTTTTGTGGTAAGCTCGGTGGAGTTTGTGAGCCAATAAAATAATGCCCATTTATCATGTCTAAAAACAAGAGTTTAAAATTTTTGATATCACGATCGTTCGCTTTGCTGTTGATTGGTTTCTTATTTGAAGTCCACGGCCAGGTGCCGGTGAACGATCTTCCTGCTGCCCCAGCGCCATCTACTGGCCTTGTTGGGGCACCGGAGGGATTTGATGACCTTGGCTTAGGCGTCTTGGCGGACCCCGTTGAACTGCGCCTGGTGGATGGACTCGAAGAGCCTTTGGAAAGACTTCGTTTACGAGATCAGGATACAAATATGATTTTGGATATGATTCAAGTGCTCACAGATAAGTACATTTTACGTCCTCAAAATCTTCCCCAAGTGAAAGTTAATTTTGATAGTTTTAGTATTTTGACAAAAAGAGAAACATTACTCGTTTTGGATAGTTTGTTGGCGATGAATGGTATTGGAATCAGTAGGATAAATGATCGAGTATACAAGGCTGTTCCCGCAGCGGGCATGAATGTTCATGTGCCTATTTGGCTGGAAGGCCCTGCCTCTTCAATCAAGCCGAGTCAAAGAATATACATGAAGATGTTTCATCTCGAATATGCTCCAGCGGTGGAGGTGCGTGAGCAATTAATTCCATTCTCTACCCCAAATGTGGGAGCGTTACTTCTTTTTGAAAAGGCAAACAGTATATTGGCGACTGATTCTTTACTGAACCTCCAGCGCATGGAAAAGTTGTTGGTTTCTATTGATCGTCCCATTAGTAGAGAAGAGTTGGGGACTGAATTTTTTATTCATGATACACTCCACGCAGGAGCTCGTGAATTGGAGACCAAATTAAAAACTATGATAGAGGGTAGTTTTAAATCATTTATTGGCGGAACGACGCAGGTGGATTCGGACGAAAGGACAGGAAAGCTTATTGTTGTGACCCGGACGGAAAATCTGGAAACGATTAAATTCATATTAGCAACTTTGGACGCTCCGGTTAAGATGAAAACCACAAGCAAGCTTTTTAAACTGCAGCATGCTGAGGCAAAAGATATTCAATCTATTCTTGATGAAGTAATCAAAAAGCAACAAAGCATAAAGCAGAAGGTTCAGGGGGGGAAAAACATAAGGCCTACTGCCAACAATTCAAAGTCCGGTGCAAAGCCTCCAACCCCAGGTGGGCAAAATTCTGCAGCCCCGGGCGCAAATCAAACAAATTCTTCCTCTGGTGAAGCCGAGGGTTCTCATGAATTTAGTGATTTTATTACCATTTCTGCAGATGAAAGAAGTAATGCAATTCTGGTTTATGGAACCAAGGCGGACATAACTGAAATTGGGATGATGATTGAATCGCTTGACCAACCACTCCCCCTTGCCCGCATTGATACTATTTTTGTAATGGTCGATCTAACTGAGCAAAACCAGCGAGGAATTGATGCTCTCTTTAGCAATCTTGAGTGGTCTAAATATTCCAGAGGAGCAAGAGGGGAAGGTTTATTCGGAGAAACTGCCACAGCCAATGAGTCGCTTACTTTACCGTCCGGCGAAACCGCAACAAGGCAAGTTCCAATTGAATCAAATAATTTTCAGGGAATAATGGGAATACCAGGTCTAAATTCTGCGATTCCTTTCGAAATGTCGGACTGGGAATTAACTGGTGTTCGGTGGGATCAAATTTTTGCTCTTTCTTCCGAACGTAATGATGTAAGGATCTTTTCTACGCCCTCGCTTATGGTTTCTCATAATGCACCAGAGGTCCATATTTTGATCGAGGATGAACGAAATATTGTGATACCAACCTATTATGGGAATACTTCAACGGATGGTACGAGCAGTACCGGAAATGCGGAGAAAATTACCGCGAAGACATCACTTGAAATTAAGAAGCCAAAAATAGGACTTCCATTAATTGATGAAAATGGAACTATTATATCGAAGGGCTCTATTTTTATGGAGGTAGAGGTGAAGGCAGAAAAGTTTGATGAAACTCAGAGTAATACTTATCAAGGTCAGTCTTTACCGGCTAAAAAAATACGAGAAGCGAAGTCTTTTGTGACGATTAGAGACGAAGAAATCATTGTTTTGGGTGGACTGCAAGAGGTACAGGTTGATTCAACAGAATCTAAATATAACCTGTTAAGTGATATTCCATATTTTGGTGATAAGTTTTTCCGACCACAAACGATTAAATATACACCCACCGAATTGCTCATTTTTCTAAAGCCCACAATAATGAAGCCCGGACGAGATAACACACTTAAAAACATCAGATCCATTGACGAGAGAATTGATAGTGAATACGCACCCAAATTCCGCTCCCCATCGGGTCGAATTTTGGGTATGCCCAATATTGATGGAATCCAACAAAATAATACATCTTCTCCAGATGTGCAGTCCAGCAAGCCTTCATTTTAAATGATGTTCATTCAATTTAAAACTTTCCTTTGCTTAGGGATTTGTTTTTTCTGTTCCAATTCGCATGGACAGAAAATCAATCCATTTGAGCGACCCGGTTCCAGGCAGCCCAAACCTCCTCCTATTATTCGGCCTGCCCCCCCTCCACCAGCTCCTAAATCAATTAATCCAAATATTGAACTACGGGGAATTTTTAAATTTCGGGACGAATGGCACTTCAGCCTTTTTAATCGAGGCACTAACAAGGGGGCGTGGCTTAAGATTGGGGAAAGCTTTGATGAGGGGAAGGTCGAGATTGAAGGGTTTAATCCTGAGACAGATGAATTGAAATTAAGAGGCGGAATGTCTCTAACATTAAAGAATTCAAATAAGAGCGTCCTTCCAGTACCGAGTGGACAACCGGTCAAGAAACCTTCTAAGTCCCAACGGGTAGTAACTGCACCTCGGCTTCCTTCGCCTGGTGCGAGGCCTCGTACGATTACTATACCAGCACGTGTGAATTCACCGCCCAAAAAGTAGTTAGATGGTCAATCAGAATGGAAAAGATGAAGGTATCCGCGAGGGGGGAGCTGGAACTGCTGAAGAGGAAGAACAGCAGGACATGGCTTTTGATTTTAACCATACTTTTGAGGACATGGATTGGTGGCCAGAATTGGCTGATCTCGATCGTTTAAATATTCTAAGTTCTCCCAAGGAGGATCGTGCCCGCTTACTTGCATCGAAGTATTCGAGACCAGTGGCTGAAATAATGATCGAGATTGGTAAGAAAACTGATCTTGATTATCATGAGGATTTTGAAATGCCGGAAAATCCGACGAAACTCCTCCCCATGAGGTTGATCCATAATTATTGTTGCTTACCCACGGAGATAAACAACAAGGATAAACTTTGCCTTGTAACTCCTTGGCCACCGACTGAGGTTATGAGCAGATGGGTATTTGCTGTTTCTGGAAGAAAGCCATTGTGGAGTCTTGGTTCCCCCGAAAAAATTTCTCGGGCGATTACAGAAAATTTTGGAATCGGGGCAGACAGCCTCGATGAAAGTGATTTAGAGGATGAGAGCGATGAAGATTCCCAAGATGATTTGGAGGATCAAAATGCCGCAATTATTCGCTTTGTAAATGAGGTTATCCAACGAGCTATTGTTGATCGAGCAACTGATATTCATTTTGAACCACATAAGGATACTCTTCAAATACGCTACAGGATAGACGGACAATTGGTGCCAGTTCGCGTTCCGGATAACTTGAGAAGTTTTCAGGACGCTATTATTTCCCGAATCAAGATTATGAGCGGGATTAATATTTCCGAAAAAAGAAGACCTCAGGGTGGTCGTATAACTTTTTCACAAGGCCAGAGTGATTTGGATATTCGGGTATCCACTTTACCTACTTTATATGGAGAAAGTATCAGTCTACGACTGTTAAATGAAAAGTCGCAGCCACTATCAATGCGAGAGTTAGGACTTTTGGATGACGATGAGCGAAATATTGTGGGAGTATTGGAAAAACCACATGGGATTGTCTTAGTTACTGGACCAACAGGTTCTGGTAAATCAACTTCTTTAACTGCTTTTATTCGACGTATTCATAAACCAGAACGCCGAATTATGACGGTGGAAGACCCAGTTGAATATGAAGTGGCAGGAATTAATCAGACACAAGTAAACTCTGAAATTGGTTTTACATTCGCGAGTGCATTACGAGAGATTTTGAGGCAAGATCCGGATGTTATTATGGTCGGAGAGATTCGGGATCGCGAGACTGCTGATATTGCAATCCGTGCTTCTTTGACTGGTCATTTGGTCCTGAGTACGCTTCATACGAACGATGCACCCGGTGCAATTACTCGATTAATTGATATGGAGATAGAACCTTTCCTTATTGCTTCTTCTGTTGAGATGGTAATTGCTCAAAGATTAGTTCGGAGGCTTTGTCAAGAATGTGCCAAGCCAACAACTAAGTCGGAAAGAGAAGTGATTGCATCCCTTGCCTTGCTTGAGGCGGAAGAGTCTGAAATCAAAAATAAAGACAAAATCATGCAGGCTGTGGGTTGTCCACATTGCCAAAATTTGGGTTATCGTGGGCGTGTGGGGATATTTGAATTGATGAGAATGAGCGATCCAATTCACAGTTTGGTAATTAAAAGTGCCTCTGCGCCTGACATTAGAGAGGTCGCATTGGCAGAAGGAATGAGTACATTACAGGGAAGCGGTTGGAATCAAATTAAGCGCGGATTAACCAGTATTGAGGAGGTAATTCGGTACGCAGATGGTTTTGTGGAAGAAACTCCCACGGAATCATTTTCGTCTGCTGATGCTTAGTGTTTAAACTACTCCAATCTCGGGAACTTATCTCTTAATGGCCAAATTCAAATATGTTGCAATCGATTCAAAGGGGAAGACCCTGCCTGGTGAGATTGCAGCGAATGATGCAAAGCAAGCACGCCAAAAAATTAGGCAGAAAGGATTAACCCCTCTTCAAATTAAGTCAGTTTCTGGGGGAGGGTTAGAAAAAGATAAAAAGAAGACGAAAAAAATATCTAGTTCTAAAAAGAAGGCTTTCAATGAAACGAAAAAAGGAGTTCGTGGAAAAGGGGAGAAGATTGGTTTAGAATTTCTCAAAAGATTATTAGAATTACATAGCAGCGGAATGCCGGTTGCTGATGCAGTTAAACTGCTCAATCAGCGACTATCAGACCCTGGGCAAAAGGAGATTGCAGGTGTTTTATGGAAGGAATTAGCGGAAGGGAAAACATTGTCTCGAGCAATGAGAAACTTACCTGAATATTTTAGCGAATCCTCCAGTTTCGTAATTGAGGCAGGAGAGGCGACTGGAAATGTTTCTCCCATATTAAAAAAAATTATTTCTCACTTGGAGGAGAAAAGAGAAATAAAATCGAAGGTTCTTGGCAGCATGGCGTACCCAGTATTTGTGGGTTTGGTTGCATTTGGGGTCGTTTTATTCTTTCTCTTTTTCTTACTGCCTCAAATCGAAGAAATGCTTGCATCCCTTGGCGGTGAGTTAAACCTTATGGCACGAGTTTTGATCAATGGTTCAAACTGGGTACTCGCAGTGGGGCCATTCGTTCTGATTGGTTTATTAATTGCCTCGGGAACTATAATTCAATGGAGTAAGACAGAAAAAGGGGGGATGACTTTTGACCAAACCATGCTCAAACTCCCACTCTTTGGGAATATTATATATCTGTCTGAAATGTTCCAGTTGGCAAGTTTGCTTTCCACTTTGATTTGGAGTGGGATTGGCTTAACTGAAAACTTGCGTTTGTGTGAGAAAACAATTCGCAATCGATATATAAGAGCCCGTTTTCGCTCGGCTCGGGCCTTGGTAAATGAAGGGAAATCTCTTCCCGAAGCTCTGCGTAAATTTAAACTTATGCCATTAATGCAGCTCGATATTCTTGAAGTGGGTGAGCGAACTGGAAATCTGGGTAACAGCATGGAAGATAGTAGCCATTCATTTCGTGAACAATTAACGAAGAAAATAAAGACAATGACGACATTAGTTTCCGGAGGTGCTCTCGGCTTCGCTTTTTCTTTAGTCGCCTTAGTTGCAATATCAATTGTAAGTAGTATTTTTCAGGTCAGTAAAAGTATTAGTTATTAAAAATGTATTGTACTCAGTTAAAACTCTCCCTGTTCAGTCTCAGTATTCTCCTTAATTGGCTTTTTTTCGGTTGTACCCAACAAGAAGATGAAATTGAAGTTTCATCTTCACGGGAATCAATTACTCTTAATAAAGAAGCAATGCGTGGAAGACATGTATTTAAAGATGGTTCAATATATGAGGGAGAATTAGTGAAGGGTAAGCCAAATGGTTTTGGTACCCATAATCTGGTAAACGGAGATATCTTTGAAGGGCAACATACAGATGGTTTTGCACATGGACATGGTACAATGAGGTATAAATCTGAATCTAAATTAGATCGATATGTCGGGAATTGGAGAAGTGGGAAAAGGTATGGTTTTGGTACATTAATATTGGAAGATTCTTCTCGATTGGTCGGGGACTGGAAGAATGATAATCTTAATTATGGTGAATACCAAAGTTCAAATGGAGTAATAATGTCGGGGAAATGGAATAAAGATTATTTAGAAGAGGGCACGATGAGGTTAGAGGATGGTGCTGAATACTCCGGAAGTTTTGCAGGGGAGGGAGTTTTTTCTTATGGTAGTTTACTCTCGATTAATGGAGATCATTATACGGGAAGGTTTCAAAAAAACATATATTGGGGAAAGGGCATGTTGAGAACTGCAGATGGAAGTATTTATACCGGGGCATTTAAAGAGGGGGAATTTTCTGGATACGGTATTTTAACTGAAAATGACGGTTCGGTTTACTCGGGTGGATTTTTATCCGGAGTGCCCAATGGTCAAGGAGTTCAGACCGATCAATCCGGAGTTGTATACAGTGGATCTTGGTCAAATGGAGAGAAACAGGGTGTTGGTACCCTCGATTTTGGGGATGGTACAAGTTATACTGGAAAGTTTCTCCAGGGATTGGCAATAGAAGGATTTTACGACTGGGGAGAAGGAGTTTTAACAAATTCATTCCAAGATGAAAATGGGAATTGGATTGATCGAGAATAGAGTTTACTAGTAGGGTAGGAAAGATTCGTTGTTGCCAAGTGTAGTTTTTTTCATCTAAATTATTATAAATTTCTTTTATGAACAGCCCAACATCATTAAGCATAAAATTTTGGGGGACGCGCGGAAGTATTCCATGTCCTGGTCCTGATACGATCAAATACGGAGGTAATACTACTTGCTTTGAAATTTTCTGTGGTGATAAACGAGTGATTATTGATGCTGGCACTGGTATTCGTTTATTGGGTAAGAAAATTATGATCGAAGAACAAAATCTGCTCGATGCTGATTTATTTTTTACTCATACCCACATGGATCACATCCAGGGATTACCATTTTTTGCTCCTCTGTATAATCCCAACAGCAATGTTCGCCTCCACGCGGGTCACCTTGCAGGAGATAAATATGATTTACACGGCATTATAGGGACAATGCTTATGAAGGACCCAGTCTTTCCAGTCCCCAGCGCTCTCATTGAAAAAGCATGTTCATTTAACGACTACGATTGCGGGCACGAATTTTCTTTAGAGGGCGGTATTACAATTAAAACCGGTCAATTAAATCACCCCAACGGAGCCTGTGGCTATCGAATTGAATTTGCCGACAAGGTCATCGCAATTTGTACCGATACTGAACACTTTGAAGATCGGATTGATGAAAATGTGGTTACCCTTGCTAAAAATGCCGATATTATGGTGTACGACTCTGCTTACACCAATGAGGAGTATCAAAATTTTAAAGGTTGGGGGCATTCAACTTGGCAGGAAGCACTAAAGGTATCCGAAGCTGCTAATGTAAAACAGACATTACTCTTTCACCACGATCCTTCCCACAATGATGAAAAAATGGATCAAATCGCGAAGGAAGTTTCTTCTCTTAGGGATGGAGTTCGTCCTGCCATTGAAGGCGAAGTAATTACAATTTAATCTCTTTCCTACTTGGAGTTGTTGAGATCGTAGAGGGGGGCTGAATCGGGTAAGATGTCCTTAATCGTACCGAGCCCTTGTTTATTAATAATCAATCTCTCAGGTTTGGAGTGTAAAAAAATATTTCCATTCCCCAAAATTCTTGCATCCATCCATTTATTAGGTTTCAGGTGAACGATTCCATTTCCTTGGTGTATCAGGGTTGCTCGTTCTACTTCCAATTCATCGGCAATGAACGATCCATTTTCAGAGACTTTTACTTCCATCTCTTCACTTATATTTCCTTTGAGTAAAATGTTACCAGATCCCTCGTGGATTACATTTAATACTTCGGCAGCTAGGTTATCAATATGAAGTTTTCCGGAACTTGCCATAAATAAGGAGATTTTTTTGGCTCTCAGATTTTCTGCTGTCAGATTACTTTGTCCGAGGAGACGAATTTCACGAATCTCTTCAACCGAAACTACGATTTCAACTGGATAAGTTCTTTCTGCATTGAGTCTTATAAATGGTAACCGACGAGCGATATTATAGGTGTTATTTGCATCGATAAATAGTGTCTTCCTGGAAACCTCAGTTTTAATCGATTGAATAATCTCTGTATCTGCATAAACAGACGCTTCCCTCAAACGTTTGCCCTTTACCAAAAAAACATCAACATTTCCATTTACTTCAATTTTATCAAAGAAAAATAATAATTTCTTTTTTGATTCAAGTTCCCCCCGAAGGAGGCTAGCAGCTAAAAAAAAGAATATAAACGCGAACAGTTTAGAATTTCTTTTTTCCATACTTTTTCTTTCTTCCGTACTTCTTTCCCCCTGAGTAACCCCCGGTCTGGGCAGTTTTAAGGTTTTTCCCACCTTCCTTGAGAAAAGAGATTTGATCGCGCAGCAGAGCGGCTTTTTCAAACTCCAATTTCTTTACTGCTGCGAGCATGTCTTTCTCTAGTTCCTTAAGGAGTTTGCGAATATCTTCCTTTGAAACATTTTCGGAAACCGCTAATAAATCTTCACTCTCTTCTTTCTTGGAACGTAAACTTTCTTGTAGAGGTCGAATCACGCTCTGGGGAGTAATACCATGTTCTTCATTATATGCCATTTGCTTGTCTCTTCGATATTGGCAAACTTGAAGTGTCCTGGTGATCGACTTGGTCATTACATCTGCGTAAAAGATCACTCTTCCTTTTTCATGCCTTGCAGCCCTTCCGGCAGTTTGGATCAAGCTGGTCTCGCTACGAAGAAAGCCCTCTTTATCTGCATCCAGCACAATGACCAATGCCACTTCCGGTAAATCTAAACCTTCCCGTAATAGATTGACTCCTACCAGCACGTCGAAAGTTCCAGCTCGAAGACTTCTGAGAATTTCTACCCGTTCAATTGCATCAATATCAGAGTGTAGGTATTCGACTTTTATTTCGTGATCTCTTAGGAATTCGGCTAAGTCCTCAGTCATTCTTTTGGTTAAGGTGGTCACCAAAATTCGATAGCCCTGTTTGACCACTTTTTTGATTTCCCCGATACAGTCTTCCACTTGTCCTTTTATCGGACGTATTTCCATTTCGGGATCAAGTAGACCAGTGGGGCGAATAAGCTGTTCCATAACCACTGACGACTTTTCGAGTTCAACTGCAGCAGGAGTGGCCGAGACATAGATAGATTGGCCGGTTACACTTTCAAACTCTTCGGGTTTAAGTGGACGATTGTCCAAGGCAGACGGGAGGCGAAATCCAAAGTCCACAAGTTTCTGCTTTCTTGAAAGGTCCCCTTTAAACATTCCCCCAATTTGAGGAATTGATGCATGACTTTCATCAATAAAGAGAAGAAAGTCTTCGGGGAAAAAGTCGATCAGACACCATGGGCGCTCTCCTGGCTTTCTTCCCGATAAGTGCCTTGAATAATTTTCAATTCCATTGCAAAAGCCAATTTCTCGAAGCATCTCTAAATCATATTCAGTACGCATACGGATACGTTGGGCCTCCAGTAAAAGATTGCTTCCTTCAAAATGTTTAACTTGTTCTTCGAGTTCTTTTTCAATTGCCTTACACCCAACCTCCAACTTGTCCTTAGTCGTAACATATTGTGTCGCCGGGTACACTCGATATGAATCATATTTACGAATTGTTTCTCCTGAAATTGGATCAATTTCACGAATGTCCTCTACTTCATCCCCCCAAAATTCCACGCGAATTGGATTGTTTGCATAGGCAGGAAATAAATCGACTACATCTCCACGAACTCGAAACCGACCGGCTTTTAATTCCATGTCATTGCGATTGTACAATGCTTCGACCAATCCTTCGAGTAAGTTATCTCTACCCAGGTCTTGCCCTTTGGTTATTTCAATAGATAATGCCTCAAAATCATCGGGTGAACCTAATCCATAAATACACGAAACACTGGCAATAACGATGACATCGCGACGGCTAATTAATGAACTGGTCGCTGCCAGTCGTAAGCGTTCAATTTCTTCATTAATAGAGGAGTCCTTTTCGATAAATGTATCGGTCGAGGGGACATAGGCTTCGGGTTGATAGTAATCATAGTAACTTACGAAGTATTCTACGGCATTATTGGGAAAGAAAGCTTTGAATTCTGAATATAATTGAGCAGCTAAAGTTTTATTAGGAGAAATAATTAATGCCGGCCGTTGTAAATCCTGGATCACATTGGCCATGGAGAAAGTTTTTCCTGATCCAGTAACACCCAAGAGGGTTTGGTCCATGTTGCCCTTTGATATTGATTCCACGAGTCCTTTTATGGCCTGCGGTTGATCACCCATTGGTTGATAATCCGATTGTAATCGAAAATCCATATTACCCCCTTATTCAGTACAGGAATTCAGCCCGGATTACTCGGGTAGTATCCAGTCTCGCCTTCGGATTTGCCAATAATGGCAGCGGCACAACTATCACCCAGTACATTGACTGCAGTACGAGTCATATCGAGGAGCCGGTCGACGACAAAAACGATACCCACTCCGATCGAAATGGTAGCATCCGGAAAACCCACCGCGTGTAAAATTACTATGATTGCAACGAGACTGGCTGAGGGAATCCCGGCAACTCCTATTGAGGTGAGTAATGCCATGATTACAACTGTGGATTGAGTAACCCATGTCATTTCCACACCAAATAACTGGGCGAGGAAGACCACCACCACGCACTCAAAGAGTGCAGTTCCATCCATATTCATAGTTGCCCCGAGAGGAAGTGTGAAGCTAGCAATTTTTTTGGAAACCCCTGCTCGTTTGGTTATACAATCGAGGGTAACGGGAAGAGTTGCTGATGAGGAGGCGGTTGAAAAGGCAGTTAGTAAGGCAGGAGATAGCGCTTGAAAGTGTTGGAAGAAATTAATCTTTCCAAGAATTCGAAGTAAAATAGGCAGAACCAGGAAGCTATGAATTGCCAGTCCAAGAAGAACCGTTAGAGCAAATGTCCCCATCACGGAAATGGTTTCAATCCCAACCATCATCAGGGTAGGGGTTACTAAGCCAAACACACCGTAGGGTGCAAAAGAGATTACAAAATTCGTAATTCCAAGAATGGTTGAATTGAGACCTTCCCAAAATATGGTCTGGCTTTGTTTGTATTTTCCGGGAAGCCGGGCAATAAAAAAGCCAAAGAGTAAACTAAAGAATATCAGACCGAGAAGTTGACCCTCCACTGCTGCTTTAAAAAGATTTTGGGGAATCATTCTTTGAAAAATTTCAAGAATGCCTTTCATGCCTCCATCGGCATGCTCAAATGCCCGTTCCACCTTTTGAGCTTCAAGGGCACTTTGTCCGGAAAGCATTTTTTCACGAATTTCTGGATCCACCTGTCCGGGTTCGATTAAATTGACGCAAAGTAATCCCACGACCACAGCGAGGAGTCCGGTCAGGGAGTAAAAGAAAAGTGTTTTGAGCCCTAACCGTCCAAAGTCTTTATCTTCTCCAATCTTGGCAACTCCACAGATTATCGAAGTCATGACAAGCGGAATAACAACCATTTTAAGAGCGTTTAGAAATAGACTTCCCACAAAATTGGTAAAGTAGTGAAGATTCTCAAACCACGCCGGTTTTTCTATTGTAGATTCAGTGGTGAAATTTGCCCATAAGCCAATTGAAAATGCAAGGAGTAGGGCGATCAGAATTTTCCAGTGAAGTGCGAGCTTTTTCATAGGTTCATTTAATTTATAAATAAGCTATTGAGCAAGGAGATGTTTACCATGGTGGGGTCGGTAACCACCTTGTGAGCACCGCTTGCGAACAGTTCCGTTTCCGTTCTCGTCGTGGAGAGCCCAAGTGCTTTCATTCCGCCAGAAATTGCTGCTTCTATGCCGTGTGTACTGTCTTCCAATACCACGCAGTTTTCTGGAGCTTGATTGATAATTTGAGCCGCTTTCAGAAATACCTCAGGATCCGGTTTTCCACGAGTTACATCTTCCGAACAGACTGAACCGGAAAAAAAATGACCAATCTTTAACTGTTCGAAGGCAAGAGAAAGATTGTTCTTCTCAGTCGAAGTTCCAATTACACAGGGAATTTCCTCTCTTGCCAATGATTGAAGAAGTGTACGAACTCCCTCCAAGATTGGAATTCCCTCAGCTTTTCCCAAATCTCGGTATAATTCTTCTTTCCTTTTTCCCCATAACGAAATTTCATCTTTATTTTGTGTCCATTTTAGGATCTGGGGGATTATAATTTCATTTCTCTTTCCAAATCCAAGAACAAAGTGGTCTTTCGGTAGGCTGAGACCGAGTTCATTGGCGAGCATCTCCCAGCTTTTCTCATGCAAAGATGCTGAATTAATTACTACTCCATCCCAATCAAAAATTACCCCCCCTAATGCCATGCTATTTACTCAGCAGTCTCGTCTCTTGTATCGGGTCCGATTTGTAAGGTCCTTTTTAGGCTTTTGAAAAACCCTCCTTCTTTCTCAACGGTCTTTGGTTTATCTTCAATTGTGTCTTCCACTAGAGTTGAATTTTTTTCTAGAATAGGGGGCAGGGGAGGAGCAATGTTTTGATCTTTCGGACGAAGGAAATCAGGTAAGGGGGACTGGACTTCTGGATCCTCAGTGGTGGGGTAAACATCTTCTGTAACCTTGATCGCAGTTGCTCTTTCCCCCAGAATTTGGTTCAGGAGGTCACGGGTTAAAGTAACTTCTGCATTATCAAAGCCTAGAAGCTTCTCTTGTTTTGAAAGAGTTTCGCCTAAGATAACCATTGCCTCATCAGTACGCTGGGCGAGGTAGTGTAATTTACCAATTCTAAATAATGTATTGAGAGTCATTGGATCCTTCTCACCCATAATTGCCCTCTCAATGGCAAGGGCTCTTTCGCTGATTGAAAAGGCACTGTCTTCTTCTCCTAACTCTAGATGTAAGTCAGCTAATTCATTCATGGATCTTAGAGTCTCGGGGTGTTCGTGGCCGTATTTTTCCTGCAAGCGTTGATAGACGGTGTATTGTGCCTTCTTTGCCTCTTCGAGCATATCAAGCTTTCGATAAATTTCGGCTGTTGCATTGAGGGTGTTGAGAGTTTCCGGATGCATCGAACCGAGTTCCTCTTCTTTAAGCTTTAGTATTTGAAGGTACTGTTCGAGTGCTAGATTGAAATCATTTCGAGCCGCTGCAATATTGGCCAGAGAATCCATTGCTCCCAACGTATCAGGGTGGCTTTGCCCTAGTGCCAACTGTAATTTTGATACAATTTGAGTCGAGAGGTCCTGAGCATCATCTAATCTGCCTAGTTTTCCTAAGCATTCCACTAAAACTTGTCCTCTTCGTAAACTCTTGGGGTTGTTGGCTCCAAAGCGTAGTCTCGAGCGTTCGTAGGTATTTCGAGCGAGGCTTTCCGCCTGTTGAATCTTGTCACTCGCCAGGTAAATCCTGGAAAGTTCGGTCATACAACGAAGCAACATTGGATCGTCTTGCGTACGATTCTGATCATTTAAGAGGGATAATGATTGGGTACAGCGATTTTCTGCCTGTTCTAATTTACCAATTCTACGATAGACAATGGCCAGGTCGATTTGGGCATCAATGACATCATTATGGTTCGCTCCCAATGATTGAGTTCTCCTTTGAAGGAGTTCTTCAAGCATTGGCTCTGCCTCGACATAATTTCCAAGGGCTTCATGCACCATGGCAATTTCGTTCATTGCATGTAGCCGAATAGTCAGATTTAACTGATCCGGACGATGATAAAGAGTTAATACCCGTTCAAGTTCAATTTCGGCTTTTTCATACGATCGAATAGATCGGTATGTCTGCCCCAGGCATAGTCTGATTTTAGCTTCTATTTCCGGTTTTTCTGCGAGTTCGTTGGCCCTTCTTGATCCTTGGTCCAGCATTGTTTTTAGTAATTGTGTATCCATTCCCGCGGTGTTTTGGGGGTCAAGGGATATGAAAAGATTTTGAACAAAAGCAGTGATAGTCTGCGTTTTTGCCAACTCTACCATTGCTAATTGTTTTTCAATTTCAGCATTTGCCCGGGCTATTTTAGCCTGTTGTTGTTGAAACATCGCATATACAGCAAGTGAAATTGCAGAGATTGCTAGAATGGCGGAAACAAAGGCAATTCGTGCGAGCCTTTTTTGCCTAGCCAGTAAATCCCTCTGTTTGAGATCATCAAGTCCCACCCCAATCAAACCAGCGACTAATTTAAGCAAAGAATTTTTCTCGCCGTCTGCTGTTTCTCGTAAATCGGCGGCGGCTGGTTCATGTTTTTGATCGGTAATTTCACCCTCTGCATTTACTAGTCTTCTCGCAGCGAGGGGAATACACTCATTTTTACTTTCACCCTTTGCATCTTCGGACATAGGCTCTCCTGAAAGGATTAGGCAGAGAACGCGATTTTCTTTCCCCATCGCTTTGAACATTCGAATCTCTTCATTTACCCATCGTGATTGAACTGCGTGGGGAGAACATAAAATGATAAGATGGGATGAGTCCTTAAGAGCCTGTTCAATCAGAGGACCCAGCTGTGCTGCACCTGCCAATTCATCTCTGTCTCTGAATATAGGATAAAGTCTACCAGGGACAGTGCCAAAAGGGCTGTTTTGCCCAATCAAATGTTTTGGTACTCTAAAGTCTTCTAATTTCTTACGCAGCCAACGTGCTTTTTCCTCATCTTTGTGAGCATAAGTTAGAAATGCCCTATACTTAAAAGTAGAACTCATATGACAACGAACTACTAAAGCGGAGAAGGAACTAAGATTCCCTCTTTACCAAGTGGGGCTATGATTGAAATCTTGATGAAACTTGATTCCAATCAAGCACATTCCAAAATGCAGCAACATAATCAGGTCGTCGATTCTGATAATTCAAGTAATAGGCGTGCTCCCATACATCGAGTCCAATTAGCGGAGTACCTATATCGTCAGCGATTCCTTCCATTAGTGGGGAATCTTGATTGGGAGTAGATGTAATTGTTAAAGTTCCGTCTGATTGCTGGATAAGCCAAGCCCAACCAGATCCAAATCGAGTCAGCGAAGCTTTTAAAAAGGTATCTTTCAATGCATCAAGATTACCAAAAGTTGCTGAGATAGCTTCATTCAATGCACCATCTGGTAAGCCTCCGCCTTCCGGAGATAGACTTTCCCAGAAAAAAGAATGATTAGCATGTCCACCGCCATTGTTTCTAACTGCACCACGAATCGACTCGGGTAGGGAAGAAATATCTGAAATTAGATTATTAATTTCCATTTTTGAGAGATCATCATGGCCTTCGAGGGCAGCATTTAAGTTATTAATGTAGGTCTGGTGATGCTTCCCGTGATGAATTTCCATTGTCCTTGCATCGATGTGGGGTTCGAGTGCATCAGTCGCAAAATGGAGGTTTGGTAATGTAAAAGTCATAATCGTTTTAATTTATGGATTAAAGTTATTTGAAATTAATAAATTTATGAAAAGCCAACATTAATAAATAATTTTGCGGAAGCAATGATTTTTAAGTGTTAACTTGTCGTTTTAATTGGAAAAATTTCTGAATAAGGCTTTTACATTCTAACTCTAAAGTTCCCTTGAAAACCTTTGGTTTATGATTTGAATGTGGAAGTTCATGCAAAGATGTGGATCCGCCCAAGCCACCCATTTTGGGATCTGTAAATGCGTAATGGACTTCCCCCATGCGAGATATTATTGTTGCACCTGCACACATGGGACACGGTTCTTTAGTGACAAATAACTGACATTCATTTAACCGCCAATCGCCTACGAACTTTGCTGCCTGGGTAATGGCAATCATTTCAGCATGGGCACTCGGATCTTTTTGTTGCCGAGTTTGATTGTAAGCAGAAGCAATAATTTCATCCTTGAAGACTATAACAGCACCGATAGGAACCTCATCTGCATTCCACCCATTAATCGATTGGTTGTAGGCATGCTGCATATAAAACGATGCGTTTCTCTCTAACTGACTCGGGAAAAGCTTGGTGAATGGACAATTTTGTTTGGTTGGCATTAGGGGGATTTACAATTTACTACGGCAATTAATCTAAATTATAATAGAAGGTCGAACTTGACGAAATCCTAAAAGATGGTGTTATGAAGCTTTTATATTAAATTTATGTCTGGAGAAGAAGTTGTTGAAGTCGAGGGTAAAATCACCGCAGTTTTACCAAGTACAATGTTTAGAGCAGAACTTGAAAATGGTCATCAAGTACTCGCTCATATTTCCGGAAAGCTGAGGAAACATTTTATCAAAATTACAGTGGGCGATATTGTTAAGATGGAAATGAGCACGCAGGATTTGCAAAAGGCAAGAATTGTGTATCGCTTAAAGAATGCGGAGGTAAATCGTAATGCGCCGATCCGAAGCTTTGGTCCACGAGGTAAGAGAAGATAATTCTTTTTCATTTTTTCACTCAAAATAAGTTATTATGAATATTATTGAATCGATCGGTCGTACACCTTTGGTGGAACTTACTAAATTAACGAAGGATTGTGGCGCTCGCATATTTCTTAAGTCTGAGTTTTTTAATCCGCTCGCAAGCGTAAAAGATCGAATCGGTGCTGCGATGATTGAGGCTGCTGAAAAAGACGGCTCATTAAAACCAGATAGCGTAGTAATTGAACCCACTTCTGGAAATACAGGCATCGCGCTTGCCTTCGTTTGCGCGGCGAAGGGATATAAATGTATTCTTACAATGCCCGAGACTATGTCCAAAGAAAGAAGATTGCTTCTTCGATTGTTGGGAGCTGATATTGTTCTTACACCAGGGCCAAAAGGAATGGGGGGAGCGATTTCAAAGGCGAGTCAATTAATGGAGGAGCATGGAGAAAACGGTTTTATGCCTCAACAATTTAACAATCCTGCGAACCCCGAAGTTCACCGCAAAACAACTGCAGAAGAAATTTGGTCAGGGATGGAAGGCAAGATTGATTGTTTTATTTCTGGAGTGGGAACTGGAGGAACAATTACTGGGGTGTCCGAGGTGATCAAGAAGCGCAACCCCGATATGATTTCGGTTGCAGTTGAACCGATTGAAAGTCCTGTAATAACCCAGACAAGAAATGGGGAGGAAGTTAAGCCGGGTCCACACAAAATCCAAGGCATTGGTGCAGGATTTGTTCCCAATAATCTCAATTTGGACATTATCGACGAGGTTGAACTGGTAAGTAGCGATGACGCATTTGAGATGGCCCGTGAGTTAAGTTTAACTGAGGGTGTACTAGGTGGAATTTCAACTGGTGCCACGGTAACAGCAGCACTCAGAATTGCAAAACGACCTGAGATGGCAGGGAAAAATATTGTCGTGGTTGGTGCAAGTTGTGGGGAGCGTTATCTTTCGACTCCACTTGCTGCACAAGCTGCATCTGAGGTTATGGATGCAGTGGCGGAAGAGTAGGATCCAATAGTGCTACAGTAGAACCGATTTTCAGGGTTTTTGCTCACCTGAAGACCTTCTTCTTTTGTAATGAGAGCTTTAGTTCGAAGAGTTCTTTCGGCCACTGTATCGGTGAATAGTCAAACCGTTGGTGAGATTAATCGAGGACTCTTAGTTTATTTGGCCGTTCACAGGGACGATGAAGATTCTGATTTGGGATGGATCAGCCAAAAAATTTTGGGAATGAGAGTTTTTGAGGATGATGCGAAAAAAATGAATAATTCATTAGTAGAGAAAGGGTACGAACTAATGGTGATTAGCCAATTTACACTTTTTGGATCCCTTCGAAAAGGGTTTCGACCTTCTTTTAATCATGCGGCAACTCCAGAGTTTGCGGTTGGTCAATATCGTAAGTTTTTACAAATAATAAAAGAAAAATTGAATGGTAGGGTAGCATCCGGAGAATTCGGAGCAGACATGAAAATTCTTTCAATTGACGACGGTCCAGTAAGTTTATGGCTTGATTCAAAAGAGAAGAATTATTGATTGATTCAATATCCGTACTTAATAAGTGGTGGAATTGACATTTGTTGTGGGCTAACATTATTTGATAATGTTAGGAGAAATTGAACTGCTGTTTTTTCTTTTGAACAGAACAAAGCGAGTCTTTATCAATTGTAAAATGATATTGAATTTCGTGTATAAGATTTTAATAATAAGATCGAAGGGTTCTTGCATTAGAATAACGAATTAACTTACTATAAAATCTTGAGATTATTTATTTCACATATTATTTTCTTAGCTTTCCTATTTTTTAATTTAGGGTGTGGGGGTTTGAAGGATAATCAAGTTCCAAAGGTCCATCAGGCTTGGGATGCCCGTTATCATTACGACTTGGAGAACAGAAGGATGATTTCAAAATATGACAACAAGAAAATTGGTCGGTCCATCGGTAGAGATGAGTGGGGTAGGATTGATCATGATCGTTACTGGGTTATGAAACCATTTAAGGGAGAAAATCTCTTGGAGATAAATAAATCTAAACTTAATTCAGAACGAGATCTTCGATGGGAGGAGGCAAACAGTAATTTAATCGAAGCAAGAAAGATCGAATTGGCGCAGATCTCAACAATTGATGGGGAGGGAGGTACGGAATCATTAAATGAGGACTCTGAAATAGAAACTACTGAAAGCGATGAATTTCTTCCTGCTCCATTTTTGCCTCAGGGCATTGATATGGAGCCAAGTGAGCCCATGAATACAGATTTTAATGAAGGTATACCTCAATTGCCAGAAGCTGGTTTAGGTGACCCCAATGATCTGGATACACAAGAACCACCCTCTCCCTTTGCTCCTTTGCCGCCTCTTTAATATAAATGTATAAATTAGGATACATTTTAAATATTCTCACCCTTGCTATGGGTACGGTTGCATTATGGCAGATTTTTTCTGTGCAGGCAGAGAATGAATTTTTGGAAAAAGAAATTTCTGATTTTAATTCTAAAGTCCAAGATATTACGCTTGCTGTAGATGAGGCAAAAAAAGGGCAGTCCGACAAATTTGCACGAGAAAAAAGAAAAAATGCAGAATTAGAAGCGAATGAACAATCGTCGGTCGGAGAGATTACTGATCTGAGTCGTAAGAAGAAAGAGATGAGTATCATTTTAGAGGAAAAAACTAAGAAGGTCGAAGAATTGTCTTCCTCGATACAAAAAGCCAAAATAAGTCTAGCAGGGATTGATAAGGAAATCGACCGATCGAGGAGTACTTTACGCTCGATGACTCTCCTCGTTCCCAATTTACAATCCTCCCTTGTATCTTTAGAAGATGATATTTCTCAGAAGAAAGATCGAATAATGGAATTAGAAAAAAAGATTTTGTCTTATGATAGAGAGACGGATCTATTAAAAGAGCACTTTGAATTTACGGTATCTGCATTACAGAAAGATTTCTACGAACATCCTTGGTTGGAAAAAGGTGAACGAGTAAGCGTCTCGTTTTCTAGCTTAGATTTAGAAACGGGAATGATTATGCTACCGATCGGGAAAAATCATGGACTGGAGCAGAGCATGAGGTTTGCCGTTCGAGGAAATGGAAAGTCGATTTGTCAGATTAAGATAAATAAAGTCGCATTTGATCATTGTATTGCAATGATTATTCCATTGTTAGGAAACCCAAAAGAGTTACTGGAAGTTACAAACCTTGACCTTATATATCTTTAGAGTTTTCACCTTTTTGGGGGTGCTTGGTCTGTTTGCTTACATGCTTTTTGGTCCAAATGCTTCGAATTCATTATCTCAGGATCTCGAACTCGTTCAAAAAAAACACGCGGAACTCACCCTTCAACTTGATTTGGATAAAAACGAATCGAATCTTGCTTTATCTGCCTTGTACAGGAGTCGTGTCGACTATCGAGATAAAGAAGAAGAAACCTTATCCAAGATCAAAGATTTGCAAGGGGAAGTGGATGGATTTACTCCTCGACTCGCAACTATTGAAAAAGAGATTAAGGAAAAATCTGATGAGCTTTCTAAATTAGACCAAGAAATTTCTTCTGCTCGCGAACCAATTGACAAGATTGTGATGCAAATCCAACCGATTGAGGAGAAGAAGAAAATAATAGAAAAAGAGAAATTAAAACTTCAAGAAACTCTGTCTTTGGTCGCTCAGGAGGCAGAGCAGATAGAAAATAAGTTCAACTCTCTGGAGGTTAAGCGGAATTTAGCTTCAGATAGTTTTGAGGAAGAACGGAGTAGACTGATGAAAGGAATCAAGAAACCTCACCATCTGTATTATGCGGTTGATAAAGAGATCGTAGTAGCAAATCGTGCTCCGTCTGGTAAGGGAATCTTTATTAATAACGGATATATCGATGGGTTTCGCGATAATATGGAGTTCATTACCCGAAATGAAAATGCAACATCTAATTTATCTTTTCGCTTAAAGGCGACATTAGTACAAAAAAACTTTTCTTTTTTGAAGTTTATGGATCAATTACAAGTGAAGGATTCATCTTTTGCTTCGGAAGGGCAGACTTTAATAGTAACAAGAAGTGGTCAAATTACAGAAGAAAGGAATCAAGTTGATCAAAACATTACTCTTGAATAGTGTGAAAAAAGTTTCCATCTCCAGTTTATATTATTTCTTGCTAAATTTTTTTAATTACCCCATCCTTCGCTTTTCTTATTAACTTTACTTGTGGATACCCCCCCCGAAGATACTACTGACGAACAGCTTGCTGATCTTATAGCAGATCCGGATACTACCGATCAATCTGATGCAAATGAAGATGTTTCAGCAGGTTCTGTAGAGGTTGGTATTCCTCCGCAATTAAATCAAGAAGGCGATGGGGTTGATAGTAGCGAAGAATCTTTCAGCATCAATGATTTTGATGAAGACTTCCATGCAGATAAGCCTCCTAGTCAAGATGTCGAAAAAGAAGCCAGTGTAGATTTGCCAGATGAGGAAGTACAAAATGCAGATAGTACTGAAGACCATCAAAGTCCAATCATTGAAAATAATAATAAACCCAACTCGAGCCAAAATGGAGATGGGGATGTTGCACAATTTCGGCAGACTTTGGCTAGCTTATCTAGGCAGCTTGAATTAGACCGTCTTGCATTTTTACATAAATCTCTTCAAGACTCAGGAGAGCAATTACCCAGTCTCAATGAGATCGCATCCGATATTACTGGTAAAAGACTTATTAAACCAAGTGGCGATCTAGATCAATATGGGAAACGCCCTGCGGCAAGGTTGGAAGGTTGGCTCTCCGGTTTGTCATTTGGGGTAAGTAAGCGGGCAAAGAAATTTTCTAAGTAGTATTAAATTGATATAGATTTCATTGAGTGAAGCAATGAAGCCTAAAACGAATGATACAGTAGATTTCTCAGTTATTATTCCCGCCTATAATGAACAAAATTATATCGGTGCAGTTCTAGATAGACTCTTCAATGCGATTGCTGAAATAAAAAATCTTACGGGAGAAGTTATTGTGGTAGATAATAACTGTTCCGATCAAACTGCAATTTTAGCAAAAGAAAAAGGGGCAAGAGTCGTTTTTGAACCGATTAATCAAATCTCCAGAGCACGAAATGCAGGGGCATGTGTTGCAAGGGGAAAATACTTATTTTTTGTCGATGCGGATACCCAGATCTCAAACGAATTACTTTTGCTCTCTTTGCAAAGGCTAGAAGGGGGGGAATGTGGAGGAGGAGGTTCCACGGTTGTATTTGATTCGAACCAAAATCAATTCTTTTTTGGTTCTTTTATGCCTTATTTCTGGTCTTGGATATCGAAGACTTTTAAATTGGCCGCCGGTAGTTTTATTTTTTGTGATAAAAAAACTTTTTTTGAAGCAGATTGTTTTTCTGAAAAGTTGTTTGCAGGCGAAGAAATATTATTTTCGATCAATTACAAAAAGCGTTGTAAGAAAAAAAGTCTAACCTTTGAAATTGTAGAAGATTTTCCAGTCGTTACATCCTCGAGAAAATTGGTCTGGTTTAACCCTTTGCAAATTTTATTTACGATCTTAATCCCTCTTTTCTTTCCTTGGGCCCTACGATCGAAAAGGTTTTGTAGTTTTTGGTATCGAAGACCGGTTAATTAGTTCGAAAGTTCTAATCGCATGGATAGCGCAAATCCCATCTTTGTCGAATTTTGTCTAAGGTCGAGATAATGGAAAGGCTTTCCTGTAAGGGCATAATTGGACTTTCTTTTTTTCCATCTAATAGTAATTGGCTAAAGTGTTCTATTTCATAATTGAACCCATTTCCTATAAATGGAGATTCAATTTTTCGAACCTTACCCGTTTTCCATTCTGTAATAGTCATAACCTGCGGTTTCCAACATTGTTTGTGAATTCGAATACTCCCCTCGGTACCTGAAATAAAAGCTTCCTGTCTAGTGTCTGCTTGAATTGATGAATGTAGCAGTGCCATACTACCGTTTGGATATTTGAAAATCATTGAGGCTTGTTCATCAACCCCAGTCCTTCCATTGGTCCATTCGGTTACGAACGACTCGGGAGTCCCGTTAATCATGAATGACAGGGAGATTGGATAGATTCCAACATCCAGGAGAGATCCACCCGCAAGGTCGGGGTTAAATAACCGACCTACTGGATCGATATTCTCTGGCCTAAAGCCAAAATCAGCCTGGATTGTTCTCACTTCTCCAATTTCTTTATTTTTCAGGATATCTCGAACTTTTTCCATTAGGGGAGGGAACCTTGACCACATTCCCTCCATTAATAGAACATTTTTTTCTTTTGATTTTTGAATCATAAGCTCAACTTGATGAGCATTTACCGCAATTGGCTTTTCACATAGTACTCCTTTGCCATTTTCCAGGCAAAGCAGGGTATTACTGACATGCTCTGTATGGGGAGTGGCAATATAAATGGCATCAATAGATTTATTTTCTGCTAATTCTTGGTAGGAGGAGCAGGGCAGCGGTATATTCCATTCGTGAGCAAACATTTCAGCAGATTCCTTCGTCCTCGAACCTATTGCGTGGAGTTTGGCATTTTTCGCATTGCTTACTCCCTCTGCAAATGCTCTTGCTATTCTACCTGTTCCTAGAATACCCCATCGAATCTTTTTGCTCATGGATCTGTTAGAATCAATTTTTTCATTACAAGCAATCTTTAACAAATTCTATCCTGACGGTCTTGGTTGACGAAAATGTATAATTATTCAAATAACTAATGTATGTCATTTAAGTCCTATTATTCTATTTTTGAGTGTACGCCTATTATTTTATTTTTTGCTTCTATTTTTTTATTGAGTTGCTCTGTGGAAGACCTCGCTCCTCAGCAATCAGATTCCAATCAGACCACCCTAGCGGACAGCGTTGCCATAGAATCTGTTAAAAGTTTGTCGAATAATAAAATACTGAGTAGTGAAGTTGTTGAGTTTTTAGATTCGTTATTGCAAAAACGATTGAATGAAATTGTTCCTAAGATCGTTCAATCACTTCCCGAACCGGGAAAGTTCGATTATGACAGGTTAGAAAATTCTTTTTTGAAAATGCTTATTAATAATAAAAGCACTGATCATTCAAAGAAATACCAATTCTTGTGCGACGAGAACGAGCGTTGGATTTATCGTTGTAATCAAGAAACAGGCGAAATTGAGTGCTTTAGTATGAGTTCTAATAAGTTACGCTTGCTCTCGAGCACTAAGTAAGCAAATTTTAGATTGTTTATTCTGATGAAATTAAAAATAGAAACTTTTTTTTTACTCTTCTTTTCTTCAATCTTGTTCTATGGCTGTGGGAACAAAGAAGGATATAGCTATCGGTCAAAAGAATTGAACCGTTCCAAAAAACCAATTGCGACTGTAGAGAAAGCCTGGTTAGCCCGTCATCAGTATGACCATGAGAGAAGAATGCTGATTCCTATGATTGGAGGTACGAGGTGGGGAGCGGTGCAGGAGTATAAAGAAGATGGTACGCTCGAATATAAGGATTGGTGGATAAGGGATGTGAAAATAGAGGATTTAGAAGCTCGGCCGAGCACTAAGCTAAAACGACCCGAAAAGACGAATAACAACAAACCAATTACACTTGAAAATATTGATTTAGATAGTTTCCAAGGTACTTTACAGGCAGAGCCAACCTCGACTAGTGAACCTGATGCGATTCCGACCGAATTACCCTCGAATCAAGAAGATCTTAACATTGAAAATACAGAACTGCCTGTGGGGGAGTCTCCGTTTCCCGCGTTGCCATTTGATAGTGCTCCACCGTTCCAGGAAATCAACCCTGCTTCGGACAACCCCTTTGCTCCACTTCCTGATGGCTTGCCCCCTTTGGATCCAATTAACGATGGGGGAAATGTTCCTCCGCCTGACCCGTTTGGGTTGTAATAGTAATCAGTATTGATTTAATTTGATTTCTCCGGTTCCAAAAAGAGGAGGGGGATCGTAGTTTTCATCGTTACTAATTTCTGAGGGCGAGTCTGTAAAAACTTTCTTTTCATTAGTTCGTGTAATTTTTGGGGTGGGTAATGGTTTGCTTTTCTTGAGTGATTTTTCAGTACTCTCGGTTGGCGGTGTACTTTTCAGTGTTTTCTTTTCTGCGACACCAATATTTTTGAGCCAAACTCGACTGACCTGGATGCGAGTATTTTCGCCAATGACCTTCTTTAGCTCTGCCCATGTGATATCTGCATAGCAACCAGCACCCTTCGTTTTCCCACTCCCTACTTTCCTGGGTGTTCCATTTTTATTTAAAGTTTTAGGCATTACTATTCGTATTAAAAAAAAAGTTCATAATCAAAGATAATTTAATTTAGTATATTATTATTGAATTTAAATAAAAGGACTCATTAGTATGTATTTATGAGGAAAAAACCTGTAAATAACATAAAAGTACCCGCGAAGGCAAAAAAGCGTGCTGCTCAAGTTAATATGATGCAAAGAAGCAGTGATGAGATGGGGAAATTTGACAACACCTCTGCCACTTCGATTTCAATGGGTATAACCGCAGTAATGGGTTTGGGGATAGAGATAGGTTTTTATTTGTTTGTGTTATTATTTAGAATTTCAACGAGTACCCAAATAATCTCCGATTATTTTTATGAACGCGGTTGGGTACCCTATGTCCTTACCTATTTGGCATGCTGGTCATTCGCTATTTTATTCCTCAAAAGAAAGAAGCTTAAAGGTCAGCTTAATATTATGCAATTTAAGCTATTACCTGAAGACATTAGCCAAGATATAAAAGTAGAAAATCTGCCTCAATTTGCTGCCCACATTAGCCGACTTGGTTTTGATCCGAGGCAGAGCTTTCTTCTCACCCGAATATTTCGGGGACTTGAGCATTTTAGTGTGAGAAAGAACCATACTGAAACTGCGGATATGTTAAAGTCGCAGTCGGAGATTGATGCGACTATGGTCGATTCCAGTTATGTTTTAATTAAGGTTTTTATCTGGGCAATTCCTATTCTTGGTTTTATTGGCACGGTGCTAGGGATCAGCGATGCGGTTTCTAGTTTTGGTGGCGAAATGGGAGCCGCCGCGGATATTGAGGTGATAAAGGAACAACTTGGCCAAGTAACAGGAGGTCTAAGCGAGGCATTTGATACTACCTTGGTGTCATTAATTTTTAGTCTTTGGGTTATGTTTCCGACTAGCGTTATGCAAAAAAACGAGGAGGACTTGCTCAATAAAGTGGATGAGTATTGCAATGAGTATTTCTTGAAACGCTTACGTGAACCTCACGGAGAAGTTGGTTCTGCTGGATCAGGAGAGACCATTGAGCGAATTGAAAATCTCCAAGCCTATCTTCTACAACTTCAAGAATCTCAGAGTGTTGTTGCCCAGCAAATGACACAAGTTGCGAATCAATTTAATCAAATTATGGAGAATGCTTCTATTGAGGAAGGAAACGGATCATAGCAAGTTCTAATAGTTTAAATTTATTTATCCATTGAAAAAGAAAAAGGCAGATTTA
Organism: Candidatus Seribacter sulfatis; assembly: GCF_964187635.1. Classification (NCBI taxonomy): domain Bacteria; kingdom Pseudomonadati; phylum Verrucomicrobiota; class Opitutia; order Opitutales; family Candidatus Seribacteraceae; genus Candidatus Seribacter; species Candidatus Seribacter sulfatis. The sequence continues at coordinate 46,797 of NZ_CAXLMO010000081.1, forward strand.
CAAATCTCACTTTTCCCATTTCTTAGCATTTTAGCCTGTGTAATTGGGATTTTAACTTTGATGATTACTGCAATTGTAATCGCTCAAATCGACCCTGAGGCGGTAAATGAGAAGATAGAAACTGCATTGGAAGAGGATGATGAATTTCAAAAAGAAATTGCAGAAAAAAAGAAGGAAATTCAAAATCTAAAAGAAGAAATAAAAGATATTAAGGAAAATCCGAGGCAAAAAATTGATCCTAAACTGAAGGACCGGCTTAAAAAAGAAATTTTGACATTAGCAAAGCAGGCGGAAAAGAGACAAATTGAAGATAAGCAGAGTAAGATAATTCTAGGCGAGGTCGTAAAAATAAAAAGTGAATTGGCTAAGTTGATGAAAAACTTGGAGGTTGCAGAAGACGAATGGGAGTTGATGAAGGAACCGGAGAAATTGGCGACGATGGTCATAAAACAGGCTGGATCTGGTAATGGAGGTGATTTGGAACCAACTTTTATCGAATGTCACGAAAGGGGAATCAAGGTATATGATAAGAACGGTAAGTCTTTTGAAGTATTAACAGATCAAATCTCCAAAAATACCAAATTAAAAAGTGTTATTCAAAAAGTGGCGAAGGAAGGCCCATATCGAATATGGAGGAGTTCTCAGGGAACAGAAATGGATGCTCGTTTCGTACAACGTGATGGTAGTAAAATTACCTTAAAAGATAAGCAGGGCAGAGAGATTAAGCTTACAGCTCTTCAGTTGGCACCGAGTTCGAGAAGGGCGATTTATAAATACGATGAGGCAAGAAAATTAAAATTACCTGATCCAGAAGCGCGTTACATAATTTTTCTGTTACGATCAAAAGGTTTTTCTTCTTGGTATAGAACTACTTTAATTTGTGAGGCTATCAGGTGTAAGTTCGGTCAAATCCCTCTAGACGGAGATGGTGAAATTGACCTTTCCCTTTTTCTTGGATCGTGAGAAAGAAAAAGAAAGAAGATATCGGCAGCCTTGATTCTTTATTGGATACAATAACTACTGTCGTTGGAATCCTCATTATTCTGCTTATTGTGGTTCAACTTGGAGCCGGCTCGGCAGTGAAGAGGATTGTAGATGAGAAGAAGGAAGAAAACTCGATCGAACTGATGGAGTTGGCAATGAAGCAATTTGAGGATCAGAAAAAAAATCTCAATGAAGAAAAGAAAAGGTTACAACTTCAACAGGCTTCTCAGAATAAAGATCAACAAAAACTGATTGAGGAAATTAGTGAGTTGGAAAAAGAGTTATCTGATAAAAAAAAAGGCATGCCCCCTGTCCCTCCACCACTCCAAAACCTTCGCCAAGAGAAAAGTAAGCTCTTTAATCAAAAAAATTCAATCGAAGTAAAATTTCGAAAAGTGAAGGGTCTTCTTTCTTCGGGTACAGAACAAAATTCAAAATCTATGAGCAAAGATATCAGCCTGCCAGATCCAAAGCCAGCAGTTCCTGGTTCAAAACCTTTTCGATTTTTGTGTCGAGAGGGAATGATCTATCCAATTAATGAATCAATGTTGTACGCTCGTATAAAATCTGCACTTACCAAGTCCGGACCCAAGCCAAATAAAGATGGAGAATATGAAAGTTCAGCTTTCATAAATTTCATTCATTCACAGAAGATTAGTACTTCCTTTTTTACAGTTAAGGTTAGTGTAGATGGAGGGAAGG
>NZ_CAXLMO010000082.1:0-9435 GCF_964187635.1 Candidatus Seribacter sulfatis
CTTCAAATTCATAATCAGGGCTATTCAAGGGAGCTGAACCTTCCTGTAAGTCAGAACCTAATCATTGATGATGGGTGGCATAACTTAAGAAACGATATTACTGGTTTAATCGGTTTCAAATTCAAACTGAAAGAAAACCAAATCGTGACTCATCTGGGCATGTGGGATGATCACGATCGAGAATCACCTGTACGGGAAGCTCGCGGCGTTCCCATTGAACAAGAATCCGACCAACCCAGCCGATTAGGAAAAAACCCAAGGACTATTAATAAAGAACATCGGATCCGTTTATGGGAAATCAAAAACTCTATTCCACAAGAAATTGCTAGTATTCTAATAACTCCCCAAAAACAGGGCCTCTTAGAGGGTGAATTCAGGTATGTTCAATTAAAAAAACCTATTCATATAACCATTGGTTCAAATTTTATTCTCACCATGTCCACTGCCGCTGGGGATGGTGATCATTTTCATGATGATGCATCATTCGATGGACTTTCTCCTATTATTAACCCGTCGGTAAAGATCCTAAAAAGCGTAATGTTCAGAAATTTGAATATGAACCAACCTTTACAGATTCCATCCTTTGCGGATCTTCATCCCGATTACTCAGCCCATCGGTTTCCTGTCGGCCCAACATTAAAATTCAAATAAACCCAAACCCAAAATAATTATTATTATATATAGATTATAGTTGATATGTAATAATTTATCCTATTACTCTCACATTTATGAATGTTTTATCTGTTTCTACAATTTGCTTCCTTTCTATTCTGGCGAGCCTTCAAGTCGTTGCATCCATCGAGCCTGTCCCCTTTCACAAAGTTGAAATGACAAGCGAATTTTGGAGACCACGCCTAATAACTCAACGAAAAGTACTGGTACCTTTTGCCTTTGAAAAAACCGAACCTGGGGTGGCTCATTTACAGGCTGCTGCTGATTACCTTAAGGGGAAAAAAGTGGACAACCATCGCCCACACCGGTTTATCGACTCTGACCTCTATAAAGTAATGGAAGGAGCTGCCTACTTAGCCCAATTACAAGATGACCCAGAACTTGAATCTCAATTCGATCGAATCGTGGAGGTAATTGCAGCCGCACAGGAACCGGACGGCTATCTTTACCCATCCCATACCACAAAGGTGGGGAGCGACAAAAACATGATGGGAAATAAGCCCTATACTTTCGTTGTGCATAGCCACGAGCTCTACAACATGGGCCATCTTTACGAAGCGGCAATAGCCTATTTTCAGGCAACCGGGAAAGATAAACTTTTAAAAGTAGCCGAGAAGAATGCTGTCCATGTAAACCGAGTCTTTTTTGAAGGAGATCCAAATTACAATAATGGAAAACCAATCCGGCAAGCCCCCGGACATCAGGAAATGGAATTGGCCTTGGTAAAATTATCGAATGTTACCGGCAAGAAACTTTATCTCGAAATGGCCGAAAAATTCCTCGAGATCCGTGGAAAAACTTATGTTCCTGATGGAGAAGGCGTCATGTCTCCCACATACGCACAACAGCATGCTCCCTTGGAAAAACAAAGGGAGGCGGTCGGTCATGCGGTTCGGGCGACCTACTTATACGCGGCAATGGCTGACATCGCGGCGTTAAAACAAAAGAATTCTTACACCAAAGCTTTACACCGTATTTGGGCAGATATTACCGACACCCGGATGCACATAACTGGAGGATTGGGAGCCGTTCATGGAATTGAGGGTTTCGGCCCGCAGTATCTTTTACCCAATGCAGATGCCTTTAACGAAACCTGCGCCGCGGTAGGAAATGTACTCTTCAACTTCAGAATGTTTTTAGTTCATCAGGACGCAAAATACCTGGATGTGGCTGAAGTGTCCTTGCTTAACAATGTTTTGGCTGCGGTCAATTTGGAAGGGAATAAGTTCTTTTATGTAAATCCTTTGGAGGCGGACGGAAAGTATCCTTTCAATCATGGTACTGCCGGTCGTGCCCCTTGGTTTGGAACTGCATGTTGTCCGAGTAACATGGCCCGTCTTTTACCTCAGGTACAAGGGATGACCTATGCCCACAACGAAGAAAATCTTTATTTGGCGATGTATGCAGACACCTCCACAAGTTTAAAGATCGCCGGGACAGATTTAGCTATCAATCAAACAACGGACTACCCAAACGATGGGAAAATTAAGATTTCTCTTAATCCAAAAAAACCATCTAGCTTTAAGGTTCATCTTCGAATTCCCACCTGGGCAGGTAATCAGTTTGTACCTGGGAAACTTTATAAATATCTAAATCCAAAGAAAGAAAGTTGGAGCCTCACAGTCAACGGATCCAAGACCCAGGCCAAAGTCGAAAAGGGATTTGCGATCATCGAACGGAAGTGGAAAAAAGGAGATCAAATAATCCTCGATCTCCCCATGCCTTTACGAATTAATCAATGTGACAAACGGGTGGAGGAAAACCATAACCGCCTTGCATTCACACGGGGGCCTTTCGTTTTATGTGCTGAAGAAATTGATAATGGTGGTGCGACCCAGCGCTTTTTTCTTGATCAAGAATATGTGGAAACGAAATATAATTTAAGCAAAGTAAAACTTGCAAGTGGATCTTTTTCGCAAATCAAAACAATGGCTAATGCCGTTAATGAATCGGGAGGAGAGGAAGATAAAAGCCTATCCTTAATTCCCTATTATGCATGGAATAACCGTCAACCTGGATCCATGACCATTTGGTTCCCCACGACTCCAAAACTTGCCGTTTTTGATCCTCACAGACTTCCTAAGAAAAGTGTATTTTCTAATATCAAAGCTTCCCACACCTCCGACTTGGATACCGTAAGTGCAGTCGGAGATGGCAAGGAACCAAAGTGGTCGAGTGGAAAAAACGTGCCACGCTGGACCAGTCGGCCACAGCTTGGAAAGACCCAGTGGGTCGAAGGACACTTCCCAGAATCGAAAAAGGTTCGCGATATCGGAGTCTACTGGATGCAGGATCAACAGGATGTAAAATTTCCCAAAGAATGGTCGCTTGAGATCAGACATGACGGGAAATGGAAACCTTTTGAATTATATGTCACAGATCGCTATGACAATCGTGCCAACCAATATAATGTCATTCACCCAGCTGCACCACTCACTTGTGATGCCATTCGGATTAACATGGTGCCTCAACCGGATGCCGCCGTGGGAATCCTCGAGGTGCAGGTCGCATTTGAAAAATAGGTTTATTTTTACTTTTAGGTATGATCTTTAGGTCACTCCCAGTCCGGCTCTTTTTTTCCTGTTTGGCTCTGCTTTCAGTATGCTCAAATGTATTCGCAAAAGAAAGTTCTCTCTGCGATAAACTTGAGCAGTCTATTCAGGGAAGAAAGCACGGATTCCTAGCAGGTAACCTTGCCTATTATGTGGGAGGGTTCCATGCAAGTTGGGAATTAATAGAAGATGAAACCATTGGTCTTACCCATCCCTTTTACCATGATCTCCGAAGTCGTGGAGCCGGGTTGCTCAATAGTCAACTTCCTGGAAGTGAACATACAGGCGTTGGAAATGACTACCGGGGCTGGGAATTCTACAAGGACACCCGAGTTCTGTACGGCACTGTCATTATTGGGGACAAGGTATATAAACACCCCGCCCCCACTCGAATGAGTTGGCGACCCGATAAAATGATTTGTGAGTATGAAATAAATGGAGTCACCATTCGCGAGGAAAAATTTATCAGCGCAAAAGACGCCGCTGCCTCAATCATCACATCCTCTGAGCCGATTACCCTCAGATTTGAAGGGCACAGTTTTTATGTTCGTCACAGCGTTTCTTCGAATGCCTCTGCTCGATACGACTCATCTACGAATTCGATCCTCATCCGCGAAGGAGGAACCGTTCGCTCCCTTCCCGACCCCGACCGACCTGAAAGAATTGGTCCCTGTGTTTATAAGGGGATGACCACTGCCCTCTCCTCCTCGAAGGACTTTTCTAAAACCCTGAAACTCGACCGGGATGACCGCGGCGTATGGAAATATTCCTTTGAAATTCCGTGCGACTTACAGGGAACTACTGTGTCTTGGTCCATGCACGACGATCAAAATATTGCCAAGAATACAGGCAGAGAAACCAGCCTCCTTGCACCGGCATTACTGAAAGAGAAAACGGTAGAGATGAATAATATTCTTACTCAGGAAATCCCGCAGTTTCGCTGCAGTGATTCAAAATTTGAGGATATTTATTACTACCTTTGGTCTCTCCATATGATGTATTACATCAATGTACAAAAAGGGTGGGAAATGGAAAATCATACCCAGTCTGCGGTGAATAACTTCCTCGGTATTCACCGGTATGATGCCTGCTTTCAAATAAAAGTGGGGGCATGGGCACGGGATAAGCCGAGGTTTGCCTACGGGAATGTGTTAACCTGGAAACACTTGGTAGAGAATGGCCGGTATCGGGAAACCAATGACGGTCATATTTTTCTCTCCGACAACAAGGGCGTTGGTTGGCACTCGGGTGCCTATGGTGGAGAATTAGCCGAACATGTCCTAGGGGCCTGGCAAATTTATCAACACACGGGCGATCGCGATTTTATACGCAAGTGCTACCAAAGATATTTCCGGAAAGTTTTCTGGAAGAACTTGGTTGGATTTGCCATGAATGACGCAGAAGTGGGAAAAGTCCTCGAAAAAATGGCTGTGATTTCTGGAAACAATTCAGATGTCGACCATTGGAAAAAGCGAATCAACCAAGACCCAAAACACCTTCGACTTATGTTTGATCAACGCTGGGAAGCGAATGGACATAAAGATTATTTCATGGGTGGAAGAGATGGTATGCTCATGACCACCGCTTTTTGGGCTATGCGTTCCAAGCACTTCCCCCGCGAATATGCGGAAAGATTGATTCACTCATGGGCCTTAAATAAAGAACGTGGATTTTTCGGTGAGTTCTTTCCCTCAGCGATGGCAAAAAAATCAATGAGTCTTTTCAACTCTGCGGACGATCAGTCCTTTGGCTATACCCCGGATACAGCCTACTTCACCTTAGATGGAATTTTTCGCCAGGGGTTTCCAAAAATTGCTTCCGATCTGACTCTTAATCACTTGGAAAATTATAACTTTCATAAGGAATGGGGAATTCCAGTGGCCCCGGAGGCCTACCGGCGTGACCTTGCCTTGTTTGGCGACCAATATTCCAATTTTAATGCCGGTAAAATCCTTCTCTTTCTTGAAGGATTGGCTGGCTTATCCTATTCAATCCCAGACAATATATTTAAGGTTAAAGATTCCCTGCCCATCGGGTGGGACTGGATGGAATTCGATATTCCCATAGGTAATCAAGATGGTTGGACCCAAGTTCGATTCGAACGCAAAAAAGGTTTCCTGGGAGAGAAGAAAAAATCGATTACTGTTTCCAACTGCCCACTTCGGATTCACTTTGAGCCTTGGCTGGATCAAAGTGAACTTTCCCGGGATCCTCAATTGAACGGAGCCACTTTTACCGAGCAAAATGCAACCCATCCTGACTACCTATCCTTTTTGGCCGATGAAAAGTCAGCCAAAACTTCAATTACTCTTTCTTTCAAATGATCTTTCAAAAAATTCGTCATTTGTTCCTTTTTTTTATTCCGTTTATTTTTTCCCTGTATGCGGAGAAACCAAATATTATTTTTGTATTGGCGGATGATTTGGGCTGGGCCGAATTGGGTTGCTATGGAAACACTTTTAATGAAACCCCCAACCTGGATAAACTAGCCAAGCAAGGAGTCCGCTTCACCCATGCCTATGCAGCGGCACCTGTTTGTTCTCCTTACCGAGCCGCCCTGCTAACCGGTCAACACCCTGCCCGGATGGGTATACTGGACTACCTCCGTCCAAATTCATCTAATGCCCTGCCGGTTAGCCAGTTAACCCTTCCCAAAATCCTAAAACGCAATGGGTATAAGACAGCTATGGTGGGCAAGTGGCACCTGACTGGATATAAATATCAGGATGCACAATTTGAGGTGCGACCCAAGGACCATGGTTTCGACTGGAATATTGGAAGTGAGATTAAGGGCGTGGGGAATGGGGCCAATTTTTGGCCTTATGTATTTCGTACCCAGCCGATTCGATGGCTTGATATTCCAAATAATCGGATGGGAAAAGAAGAATACTTAACCGACCGCTTGAACCTGGAAGCAGTTGATTTCATCGAGCGAAATCAAGATAAGCCCTTCTTTCTCTACCTAAGCCACTATGCACCTCATACGATTTTAAATGGTCGGCCCGACCTCGTAAAAAAATATCGGGAAAAATACACGCCTGGACAAACAGGCAGGACAAACTGTTACCTGTGCAAAGATGCGGGCTTCTCGGGAGAAGACTGTGAACATTGGGCACAGGATCATAACCCACACCTTGCTGCGATGCTTGAAAGCATTGACCACGGGGTTGGACTCCTGATGAAAAAACTCGATTCTCTTGGCATTACAGAAAACACCATTTTCATTTTTTCCAGTGACAATGGAGGAGAAACCAATGTCACATCCAATGCCCCACTTCGTGGCGGCAAAAGCCAGTTATATGAGGGTGGCATTCGGGTTCCCCTAATCGTTCGCTGGCCCGATGGAAATATCCCGCGAGCCAAAACCTGTGCCCAACCGGTAGTTAATCATGACTTCTACCCCACCCTGCTCGAGGCAGCAGGCATCGAACCCGATCCCAAGCAGGAACTGGATGGAGTATCCACCCTGGACACTTGGCGAAATCCATCTTCCGCTGTCTCGCGTAAATCCCTGCATTGGCACTACCCATTGGATCGGCCTCACTTTCTTGGCGGAATCTCCAGTGGTGCCATCCGCCATGGGAATTGGAAATTAATTGAATACTTTGATCCGAAGAAGTCTGAACAGTTTGAACTTTTTAATCTGAAAAATGATCCGTCGGAAAAAACAAATCTAGCAGAATCCAAATCGGAAGTTGTTCAAAAACTTTACCGTGACCTTCAGGTTTGGCGTGAAAAAATTGGTGCACAGATACCGTCCCGACCTTTGCTTACTCAGACACGAAATCTCCTCTTCGGTGAACATTTCTCAGAAGGTCAGGTCAGCAAGAATTGGTTTTTTCAAAAGGAATGGCAGGTGGAAGGTGGAGTTCTATTATGCAACCAAAAGGGAAATACAAATAAACGGATTTTTTACAAAGATCCAAATTTCCAGGATGCTTTGATACGATTTGATTTTCAATTTAATGGAGCCACAGATATTCGCTTAATCACGGGTTCAAATGGTAGTTACAAGACCGAACTCCATATTCAAAAAGACAATTTTTTTATTCAAACCGCACAAGACAAAAAAGGGACATGGTTTCCGACGAGACATGGCGAATGTGCTCACGATTTCAAAGAAGGCAAATGGTATACGATGACCATCGAATTTATCGATGATCATCTAGTTGCTCATCTCGACCACAAACACATGGTTTATGCAAAACACCCGATGATTAAAAAGCAACGGACTGATCTTGCCTTTCAGGTAGATCAGGCAGGAGCTTCCTTTGATAACCTGCAGGTTTTTCAAGTTGGGCAGCATCCTGAACAAAATAATAATCTTGATCTAATTCAAGAGAATGAGGCTCGTAATCGTAATCTGTTAAAACGCAGAAAGACCCTCGACGAGCAGTAAAGTATGAAAGTATATGTTCACAGAGATGATAAAAATTTCGGTCCCTACTCCGTTGCTCAGCTGAGGGAATACCTCAAGGCGAAAAACTTTACTGAGGATGATCTGGCCTGTTATGATGGAGCCAATTGGGTCAAGTTATCTTTGGTTCCCGGTATCTCTGAAAACCCCCTGCCCGCCCGAGAAGAACCCGAGCAGAAGGATAGGAATCCGGAGCGCACCCCATCCGTAAAGGTGCGGGCAACGCTTGAACAACAGACCGCCAAACCGGTTCCCAAAACCCGTAGAAAAATTTATGTTCTCAGCGGGGTGGCTTTAGTTTCAATTTCTTTGATCGGAGGTATTATCTACTTTTTTACAGGTGAAAAGACTGATTCAAGCACACAAACCACCGGTTCAAATAATGCAATTGAAGCTATTTCATTGAGCGAAAAAAAACCTTCCGGAACCACCTCATTTGATCCGCGCCCGGCCGCTGAAAAAATCGACGAACTCCTGAATGCTCACTTAAAAAGTGAGAACCTGAACCCCAATCCTCTTATCAGTGACGGTCTATTCCTCCGACGAATTTACCTCTCGATCATCGGCCGTATTCCCACGATTTTAGAAGCAAATAATTTCCTCAATTCCACCTCCAAAAACAAACATTCAGAACTGATTCAAAAATTACTTTCAAATGATGCGGGCTACACGGCTCATCACTATCAATTTTGGGCGGATCTGCTGCGGATTCCCACTAATGTTGATTATACTCTTTATTATCGGGAATGGATCAAAGACCAGATAAGAAACAACACTCCTTACGATGACCTCGTACACCAACTGGTAAGCGGGCATGGACTGATTTTTGACAACCCTGCCGCCGCCTACTATCTGCGTGATGCAGGTATGGCCCTCGACAATATGTCCAATTCAGTCCGTATCTTCCTGGGTACCCGTTTGGAATGTGCTCAGTGCCACGACCACCCCTTCGACAAATGGACCCAAATGGATTATTTCAAAATGGCTGCTTATACCTATGATTTTGATGTTCGTATGGGGGTGGCCAAAAATTCAAACCGTCAGCGGGTCTATCAGGATTTTGGAAAAAGAAAGAATGCTGCTTATAAGAAAGAGGCAGGTTTTGAAGACTTTCCCCATATTCATGATGAATCAAAAATCGACGAATGGCTTGGTCAGCCGTATGCACCGGGTTACCTAGAACGAAATAACCTCACCAAGGAACAATTCAAAGAAGCCGCAGTTCGGGCCATTGCGGCTCGAAAAAAAGTCGAAGATTTTGACAACCCGGTTTCTCAGTCTGTCAACATGCTTTATGGGCATATTTCTAATGTTCAGGTAAAGCACCATGACGACAAACCCCTCAAACTCCCTCACGATTACATGTATGACAATGGTGCTCCCGAGGAGATTGTTAAACCCGGCACTATGTTTGGACCGGAAATCCCTCACCTTGAAGATCAGACGGAACGAAAAAATGCCTATGCAGACTGGTTAACCTCTCCCGAAAATCCTCGCTTCACCCGAGTGATTGTTAATCGGCTTTGGAAACGAGCGTTTGGTCACGGAATCTTTGAACCTGTGGACAACCTGACGGATCGAACCGAAATCAACCAACCAGCATTACTCCGTTTTCTTGAAAATTTAATGCAGGAACTTGATTACGACATCCGTGCTTTTCAAAATGTTCTCTTTCACACTGAACTTTTCCGCAGGGAAATGCATCTGGAAGATCATTCCCCGGGAATGAAATTTCATTTTGCCGGCCCGCTGTTAAAGCGAATGAGTGCCGAACAAATCTGGGATTCCATTACC
>NZ_CAXLMO010000083.1:0-3036 GCF_964187635.1 Candidatus Seribacter sulfatis
CAGGAACTATCTGAGAAACTAGATAGCTGGAAAGCCTCGCTGCCCACAACGCCTAGTAAAAACGGTTTGTCCAATGCCAGAAAGAAGGTTCTGAAGAAAAATTCCAACAAATAAATTTTCTTGAGAGCCCGCCCATTGAACTACACTTTACCCTCCCAAATGAAATTTTAGCCCGAGTAATCACACGAGATTACAAGAATGAAAACACCTTTACTATATTTATGTATTTTCGGCATCATCTCTTACGGAGAGGCGAATGATTTCTATATCTCAACAACGGGTTCCGACGATTGGTCCGGCACGCTAAAAGAGCCGGATGAACAAAAAAATGACGGTCCGTTCGCGACATTGGCTCGAGCGCGGGATGCGGTTAGGGAACTCAAAAAGAGCGGGATGGCAAAGAATATCCATGTTCAAATTCGCGGCGGACACTATCGCATTCACGAAACAATAGTCTTCGGAGTGGATGATTCGGGGGAAGGTGATTTCTCGATTGCCTATGAAGCTTACCCAAATGAAGAACCAGTATTCTCTTCGGACGTCACTATTGATGGTTGGAAGCAATTGGAAAACACCAATGGGAAAATATGGGTAACAGATGTCTCGAAGAAAACCAGTTCATTCTTCACCCTCTACGATGGCGAAAAGCGATTGCCCAGAGCACGCTCGAAAGGCTTTATTCCGGTCATGCCCGATTCCAAAGAGGAGCGATCCAAATCGAGTCGCACCAATCTCCATTTTCCCGTCGGGGCAATCAGAAATTGGTCTAACCTCGAAGGTATAGACATTGTTGTTCGGCCGCTACATGCCTGGGTGGTAAATATACTGCCCCTTCAATCGGTAAACCAACAAACCCAAATAGCGACGGTATCTATTCCCGCGACCTACGCAATGAATGAACTTCACTACCTGCCGGGAACCGATTCCGTATGGGTGGAGAATGCAATCGACTTCCTTGATGAACCCGGAGAATGGGTTTTTGATAGCAAACTAAGTAAACTATACCTCTGGCCGGTAACAGAAGGCATGCCAAGGGGAATAACGGCTCCATTGCTTCAGGAATACCTCAAAATCGAAGGCTCAATAGACGAAGATGGCCCGACAGATATCCCTGTTCGAAACCTGATTTTTCGTGGACTCACACTCACTCGCGGCGAAAGCTGGCGGGTAGGTAAAGACGACAAGGGGCTGCAACACGATTGGGATATGCATGACAAAGCCAACGCCTTGGTTCGCTTGAGGGGGGCTGAAAGCTGCACCATCGAGAAATGTCGGTTTACCCACAGTGGCAGTAGTGCCATTCGGCTGGATCTACATGCGCAGAAAAATCGAATTCAGAGCAATCATATCGAGCATATCGGCGGCACCGGAATACTGCTGTGCGGTTATGGGCCAGGAACGAAAGATGTCAACCATCACAACTTGATTCGCAATAACCATATCCATCACGTCGGCGAAATATACCCACATTCCCCCGGTATTTTCGTTTGGCAAAGTGGCGACAATCGAGTCGTCAACAACCTGATTCACCATACGCCGTACTCCGGAATCATCGTTTCGGGCGTGATGACCAGTTTCTTTTCGAAGAGAGATAATAACAGCCGGGAACTGGTGCGAACGATTCGTTGGCAGGAGGTAGGTAAGAATCGTAATCAACGTAGTTTTGAGGAAGTTAGACGGTTTTTGCATACCCACGACAATCTCGTCGAAGCCAATGAAATCCATCATGCTATGGAACAACTGGGCGATGGCAATGGTATCTATATCAGGGGCGCAGGATCAGGGAATATCATTCGCCGCAACTATATCCATCACTTGGTCTCGCCGGTCGCGCTGCAATCAGCCATCCGCACCGACGGAGGACAGCGGGATACTTTAATTTCCGAAAACCTGATTTACCGATGTACCTCTCAGGGTATTCAACTGAAGCTAAACAATCGCGCCGAAAACAATATCATCGCTGATCTAATCGAACCGATTCATAAGGGTGAAAAGCGATTACCTGCCTATTTCAAACTTCGCGAAGGCCCGATGACTGGGGCTGTGATCCAGCGAAACATCCTCTATCACCCGGGTGAGAACGCTGTTTTCTACGACCAGGGCAACAGTCCCAGACTCCCGGCGGCATGGGCCAAGCAAGCCAACACCGATCACAATCTCTATTATTGCGCCGGAAATCCCAATATGAGCCGCGCAGTACTCAAAAAGGCAAGGCGAACCGCGATCGATACCAACAGTCGCTCCGCTGACCCGCTGTTTGTCGATCCCGAAAATGGTGACTTTCGTTTCAAACCCGGTTCACCTGCAAAAAAACTCGGTATTGTACCGATCGACTTGTCAAAAATAGGCCTGCAAAATTGATTGGACGTTTTCAGCACCAACACAAAGCTCATGAAAGTTCTTCAGGGGCAGGAGTGGACCACTATTGAAGATAAAAAGAGGACGTGTCGCTTCTTGTCCGGTGAAACGATGCGCATTATCAAGCAAGTCTTACAGAGTTTGGGTCATCGAAAACAGTTTCGTTTTAACCCTTAAGCTATCTGGAGCTTCTATCAAAAATTCGCGTCGATCCGCCAGACTTATATCAGTGGCCTGAAGAGATGAGTCAACAGATGAGAGTCGTTGGTTTGGCAAAATCGTTCGGCAACTACAGCTTTAGTTAGGTTTCCAACGATAACCTTCTCCGTGACAGGTGAGTAGGTGTCGAGGTGATTTCGGGGTATTTTCCAGTTTTCGACGCAGTTTGACAATGTAGTTATCAATCGTGTTGGTGGATTTCCCGTTCCTCAAACTTGTTCGAGGATAGTGGCGCGCGAGATGATTTGACCCGGTCGAGTATCCTAAACCATGATTTAGTCAATGGTTTTGCTAGGTAAATATCTTACATGAGTAGGCATCTTTACATCCTTTTTCGCTCGATTGCCATTGCTATTAATCCCTTTGCAATCTCACTTTTATACATGATAAAAGTAACGAATAATATAAGTTCGGCTTCACAACTTCCACTACCCCCATAACAGAGAAAACCACACCAGG
>NZ_CAXLMO010000084.1:0-4654 GCF_964187635.1 Candidatus Seribacter sulfatis
TGAGTGTTCGGTCTCATCCCCTCCCCGACCCGTTTCACTGGACGGACTGCCCATCGTAAAAGTGCCCGGCGGGCAGAAAATCATATCCATACTGATCGAGGCCACGGTGTGGCTTGTTGGGGTACCATCCACCACAAGCGATGTAGGTTGCGTGGTGATGGATCCAAAATCATTGCTCACCACAAGGGTGTAGTTTCCATCGTGCTGGGTGCCATTTACATCCTCGATCACGAAGCGTTTTTTATCCGCACCTGCAATCGCCTGGCCGTTTTTATACCATTGATAATTCAAATACTTACCCTCTGCTCGGGAATGAAGAGTGATGGTCTGTCCATTAAAAATCAGACCTGGGGCCTGTGGGGCCAGGGTAATCTCCGGCTTTAAATATTTGAGGATTTGTTCGTTTAACTGGGCGGTGGTGATGGTGTTAGCCGCGATCTCAGAAGAAGTGACCGTGCGGTTGAGATCGGAAAGGACATCCTGCCCAAGCATCGACTTGGTAATAGCACCCGCCTGAACCGAGTCCGCTACCTTTGCAGAATCAGCATTTTTTGCGATCTTCGCAACCTCAGCAACTAGTGCCCGCGGGGTGGCGGTGATCCGTTGATCGGGAGCGAGGTGGCGAAGGCCCTTGCCGTCCCCATCATCAAAGCGAACCTTTAAATACAGTTCATCATTGTCCAAAAACAGTTGGGGTGGCAAGACGCTCATCCCCTGTCCACCGAGAAGAACAGTATACCGTCCGTTGCGAATATTTACTTTGATCGAGTCGTCCTTACTTTTACCATTCTGCCAGTGGGTCTTGCCATCCTTGTCCTGTAGGGAAAATGTAAACTGGGCATCCCCAAAGTAATTGACTCCCCGAATTGCGACCTTGCCCGAATACGGAACTGGATTGGCAGACCACAGGAAAAGTGTGGAAAATAGGAACGAAATCAGGATTGGTAGTTTTTTCATAACAGGAACAGAGAAATTAATGACCAATTAGATTAAAAATAGGAAGGTATTGTCAAACAGGATTTAGGGGGGAAGGCGTTTGGGTGATGCGGTTCCCTTACTGGTTCCCAGTGGATCGCCACGGGCTTTCAGCCCTCGCGATGACAAGGTGTGTGGGGAATGACATGGGCGGTTCGGTTACAACGCACACTTTGTCATTGCGAGGAGGGAGCGGAGCGAGGGACGCGGCAATCCATCGTGTCTCGAGGGAAGGCGATCGGGTGTTGCGGTTCGCTTACTGGTCCCCAGTGGATCGCCACGGGCTTCGCCCGCGCGATGACAAGACTGGTAAAACGGAATACTACGAATGGACATTAAAAAAATTAAAAAGAATTTGTCCTAAATATTTTGCTTTTTGATATTTGGATTATAGTTTATATATCAAAGCATGTCTTTATCAACTGATCAAAAATATAATGTTCCCGGTCTCGATCGTGCACTTTCAATTATTGAATTGCTGAACGAAAAAACAAAGGGGCTTTCCGTGAATGAAGTGGCTGCCATCCTAGGATTGCCAATAAATAGTGTTTATCGAATCATGACCACATTGGAACGGAGAAAGTATGTTAAGAAGAGTAAGGACGGACCGGGTTTTATTCTATCAGAAAAGTTGTTACAACTGGCTACCCCGGTAACGGGAGATCCTTCCTTCATCGAATCGGTTATTCCATATCTTTATAAATTGAGGGATGAAACCCGAGAAAGTATGTTGGCGGGAACCATTGTGGAGGAGGAAGGAATTGTGTTGGAACAAATTGATGGACTGCATAATTTTAGCTTTAAGGTAAAGCCTGGCTTACGCTTTCCATTACACACCTCGGCCCCCGGCAAAGCATATTTGGCTGCTCTCTCTGCCAAAGAATACGGGCAAATAATTTCAAGACTCAAGCTTACCCGTTTCACATCCAAAACAATAACCACCCAGGCAAAATTAGACAAAGAACTTATCCAAGTACGCCAACTGGGCTATGCGGTGGATCGGGAAGAAGAAATGGAAGGTCAAATTTGCATTGGTGCTGTGGTTAAAAACAAAAAAAATAATGTTGCAGGAGCCATTTGGTTAGTCGCTCCTTCAGGACGGATGGATAAACAAAATATCGAACATACTGGCCGGTTAATCAAGCAAGCTGCCGATGAGATTTCCACCAACCTCGGTTACCTTTCTTTAGCCGTGGCGTAGGACCATGTTGCCCAGCAGAAATATAAGCATAAATTATTTATTGATGACTAAATCTTTTGTTCGGTACTTTTCTAGATCCCCAGTTGGCATCTGTATCCTTCTTTCGATCTGTCTGCTTACTCAAAATCTAAGTGCAGAGGATGGTATTGTATTGTGGAAAAAAGAAATCAAGCCCTTGCTCGAAGAAAACTGCTGGAAGTGCCACGGGGCAGATAAAGTGCGGGCAGAACTTGTCTTGACCACCAGAGAGGGAGTGCTTGCCGGAGGTGAAGTTGGTCCCGCCGTGGACATGGAAAATCCCGCAGCAAGCCTGATGCTGGAAATGGTTTCCTATAAGGATGAGGATCATCAAATGCCTCCGATTGGAAAATTGCCTCAGAATAAAATCGATGCATTGGGGAAATGGATTGAAATGGGACTCCCCTTTCCCAAGGAAGACGAGATTGTACCTAAAAATGCTCACAGCCATGCCAGTACCACCGAGGTTAATGAAACAACTAAATCTCACTGGGCATACAAGAAACCCACACATCCAATTATTCCGGATTTACCGGACCATGCCAACCCGATCGATCGATTCATCCAGGCTAAACTTGCCCAACAAAATTTGCCTGCCAATCCACAAGCTGAGGATCATACCTTAATCAGGAGAATGTATTATGATTTGATCGGACTTCCCCCCACTCCAAAGGAAGTGGATGCTTATGTTTCCAATCAAGAACCAACGAAATTTAACCAACTGGTGGACCAGCTCCTCTCCTCTCCCCACTACGGAGAGAAATGGGGCAGACATTGGCTTGATCTTGTTCGCTATGCCGAAACCAATGGGTATGAGAGAGACGGGAATAAGCCGCAGGCATGGCGATACCGGGACTATGTGATTAATGCATTTAACCAAAATAAACCCTACGACCAGTTTATTCTCGAACAACTGGCTGGGGACGAACTTCCAGAGGCGAATGCCGAAGCCATAACCGCGACTGGATTCCACCGACTCGGTATCTGGGACGACGAACCCGCAGATCGTGTGCTGGCCCGTTATGATTATTTAGACGATATTGTTCGTACCACAACTGAGGTTTTTCTTGGTATGACTGTTGGTTGTGCCCGTTGCCACGACCATAAAATCGATCCAATACCAACTAAAGATTATTATTCCATGCTCTCGTTTTTTGCGAACATCACTCCTCATGGAAGGGGTGACTCCAATTTGGTAGAAGTAAAAGACCAAGTTGGAAATAAAACATATGAATCAGATATTCAGAAATGGGAATTGCGTAGGCAAACACTCAGGTCGCTGATGACTGGTTTTGAAGAAAAGTTCCTTGTTGCCTTTCATAAAGATGCTTCCATTCCAAAGTCGAATAAAGTTCGTGCAAAACCAGTTTTATTACTCGAGGATGCCAGAGGTAAAGGAAGCCAGTGGAATTATCTGGAAAGAAAGCCCAGGCAGGAATGGATTGAAGTCGGATTTGATGCCAGAGATTGGAAAAGCGGAATAGGTGGATTTGGAACCAAGGGAACCCCAAAGGCGAATGTGAGAACCATATGGAAGAGTAAAGATATCTGGATGAGGACTTCCTTTCGCTTGGCGGCCATTCCCAAAACTCTACGGTTGAACCTACACCATGATGAAGACGTGGAGGTGTATCTTAATGGTAAACTCGTTTTTCAAAAACCTGGACATATTTCGAAATACCAGACGCACGACATTACTGATATAAGTGCAGATGTTTTGCAAACTGGTAAGAATGTTGTGGCAGTACACTGCCGACAAACAGTTGGCGGACAATATATCGATTTGGGATTGGAGTGTTTTGAAGAAGCCGCTGATCTCGCCGGACTTATTCGTAAACACGCTAAAAAAGTGATGAGTGACGGTACTTTTGGTCGCTATCAAGCCTGGAAGCGAGACCTTACGAAGCATTTTTCTCAAAAGCCAAAATCTGATCATTATAAAGTACTCGCGGTCGGAGAACATGGGGAGCGGGTAACCAAGATTCTACGTAGAGGAAATCCAGCCCTGGAAGGAGAGCAAGTTTTCCCTGCTTTTCCCGCAGTGCTTAGCCCACCAGAACCAGTCATACAAAAGCTACCTAAATCATCGGGGAGAAGAACGGCCTTGGCCAAGTGGATTGGATCCAAAGATAATCCGATATCTGCCCGGGTGATGGTCAACCGAATCTGGCAATACCATTTTGGCCGTGGAATTGTTGAGAGTTCAAGTGATTTTGGGTTCCAGGGAACGCCTCCGACTCATCTTAATTTACTCAATTGGTTGGCTCTTCAATTTATGGAATCCGGTTGGGATATAAAAGAGATGCACAGGTTGATCATGAGCTCCGATGTTTATAAAAGATCTTCCATGCCCAATGACCTTGCCCTCGCACAGGATCCATTAAACCAGTCATTTTGGCGCTATGATATGAGAAGATTAACTTCGGAGGAAGTGCGGGACTCGGTCTTAAATGCATGCGG
>NZ_CAXLMO010000085.1:0-4123 GCF_964187635.1 Candidatus Seribacter sulfatis
GGAAGGATTAACAAAAACGGTTTCCACTTTCTGCCAATCATGGGTCTTTCGGATACCCTTGGTCATGGCCTTTTGTTGCAATTCATGAACATTGAGTAATGCACCCATTCCACCCCCTTCGACGCTTTCCGTCTTAATCCAGGCAGAAAGCGAATAACGGACTCCTGACCTAATTTGCACACTCGCATAAGCACTGGTGTCATGTCCCCCTTCGGATGATATACGCAGGGACGATTTGCCGGTCTTTACGGACTTGCTGACTGTCTCGATCGTATGCTCCATGGCACCGCTCCCACTGTAAGTCCGGACCTTCCAACTGGTGGGCAACTTACCATCCGAAGACTCGAAGGAGGGATTGGGCAAAAGATTTGGACCCTTTTTATACCCCACCAAATTGGCTTTCACCGCACCCAGAGCCTGGAGGGGTAACCGGAGCCATTCGTCCTTGGCATTTTCCTCAACCCGCATCAGAAGGGATGCGAAATCGCGGGTTCCCTTGTCTCGCGGAAAGGAGGCAAGTTGAACGAAGGAAGCGAGCCGAACAAGAAGATCCTTGTCTCCAAGGGTTGCACTGTCATGGAGCATTTGTTGCCCCTTTAAGTCAGCAGGTAGAGCCCGGATCGCGTTACGGCGTAATGCCGGGTCTTTTGATACGAGACATTTTGCATGGGATGGGCCGTCGAGAGCACCCATGCCCTGCAAAGTCCAAAGAGCGTGAAGAGACGCGGGTGAAGCTTGGTTCAGTAATTTCCTTAAGGAAGGAACCGCTTCCTTGGGTTGACTATTCACCAAAAGCCTTTGGGCGGTGAGACGCCAGAACATATTGTCATGGCTGAGAGCTTTGACCAGTTTTTCCCATGTTGCATTTTCTAGATTGAAAGCAGGAGCATGGTTTTTTTGGTAAACCAAGCGATAAATGCGACCATGCTGGCGGTCGCGGTTGGGATTTATGTGGGCATTCCCGGGTCCGTTTTGGGCGTCATATCCACCCCGGTTAAGATTCGGGGTCGGATTATGCTGGATGATAAAGTTGTACCAATCGGAAATCCAGAGGTTTCCATCGGGGCCCACCTCGGCTACGATTGGAGAGAACCACTCGTCGGTACTCGCGACCAGACTGTAAGCATTAATTGATTCAAAACCTGAACCCTTTGGGCGAACATCGTACATGCCAAGAAGATGACCGGTCGGACCACACACGAATGCTCTCCGGTTGCGCCAGGACTTAGGAAACCCGGATGACGTAGCAAAGGCATGTCCGCAACCCGCAGTGTAAGCATTAAAAGCATCTACCTGACGGATATTGGGAGTAATTGGATAAAACCTGGGAGAACTCGCGATCATTTTGGCAGTCATCCGTTTTTCTCCCTGATGCACACGATTCGGAACTCCTCCGAAAAAACTTGGATTGTTATTGGCGGTGGAACCGAATATGTCCCCCTGCTCATTCAAACCGATTCCCCAAGTGTTATTATTGAACTGATGAAGAAATTCCATCTTGGAACCATCGGGTTTGAAGCGAAAAGTGCCCCTACTAAAATTGTATTTTTCTCCATTTAATTCTCCCTTGAAACCTGAATACCCAACCGTACCGTAGATCCAGTTGTCCAGACCGTAGCGTAAATTGCTGGGACCGGCATGAGTATCATTAAGCCCGAACCCGGTAATCAGAACTTCACGGATATCCGCTTTATTGTCCCCATCTGTGTCTTTGAGGAAAAGCATATCCGGGGCATGAGCCAAAATCACTCCGCCCCGGGCGAAAGTCATGGATGTGGGAATATTAAAGCCATCGGCAAAGATCGTAAACTTATCCGCCTTGCCGTCCCCATTAGTGTCTTCACATATTTTAATGCGGTCCTTTCCTTTACGACCGTCCTTAAGCTCATTGGGATAATCCACAGATTCCACAACCCAGAGTCGTCCGCGTTTGTCCCATTGAAAATAAATCGGGTTCACAATATCCGGCTCAGACGCAAAGAGCTCGAGTTTAAATCCCACCGGAACCTGAGTGTGCTTCATGCTTTCCTGAGGGGAAAGCGGTAATTGGTAAGGAAGTGGTTCCGGCCTTTTTTCATAGTTTGCAATGTTATCCCGCTTCTCGTACTTCAACGGTTCTCGATTTGCTAAAAAATTTTTATAGCGCTCGTGAACTTTTTCACCCACTGCCCAAAGGATTCCATTTTTGAGGAGTTGGTGAAATTCCGGTTTATTCCACACTCTTTCATCATGCCCAGAAGCAGTATAAAAAACCCGCCCTTTTCCCTCCTCACGAACCCAAGTCCATGGTTCAGGATCCTCATGAGGATCACCAGGCAAAGGATCCCTCACCATCAGCACAGTCCGGTTCTTCGAATTGTGCCGCTCATGAAAATAAGTTTCATCCCATGCCTCCAAGTTACCGATCCCCTGAACGGCAGGATGATTGACTTTTACAACTCTCGGGCTGAAGACAGCACCCTGGTGACTCTTGAAACGGCCTCCGACAAGCTGGTCATACTCGGGGATATTGGCAAAGCACCAGCTCGCACAGTGAACCGGAATAAATCCCTTTCCCGAACGAACAAAAGACAGTAAATTTTCCCATTGACCGGAAGAAAGCTTGGGATGATTGGCATAGAGAAGAAGGCCATCAAATTGGTTAAGGTACTCAGGATCGTCTAATGCTTGGTTTACACTGGTGACATAATCAAAATAAATGGCATCCCGTCCAAGAGACTTAGACAGGATTGGGTAATACTGATTAGAATTATGATGTGTTGATTCGTGTCCAAGAAAAAGAACTCTTATCGGATCGGCAAAAGTCTTACCTATTTGAAAAGTCAGAAATGCTATGAAAAAATATATAAACGTACGGTCCATTTTTTCGGGAATAAAGGTGGGGATAATATTTAAAGGTTCTTAATAATATCATAATTTTATATTAAACAATAGATTGACTTCGTCATTTTTTATTGAAAGTTAGACATATTAATCCTGACAAAAAAAAGGCTTCCCCGAAAGATTTCCTTAAAGAAATCGATCCAAATCATAACTTTCTTGGTATACTGAAAGAAATAAACGGTGTTTCTTTTTTTGTTAAAGATAAAGACTTTCGTTTAATCTTCGCCAATCCTTTTTTCTACAGAAGATTGGGGCTTAAATCACAAAAAGAGTTGCTGGGAAAAGACGATTTCCAGCTTTTCCCGGAACCTCTGGCTAACAAGTTCAGGAAAGATGATGAAGCTATAATACGCGAAAAATTACCCAAATTAGGATTAGTTGAATTATTTCTTAACCAGCAAGGCACACCGTCATGGTACATTACCAATAAATTCCCCATTTTTGACAGGCGAAAAAGAGCTATCGGAATAATGGGAACGGTTCAAAAATACGAAAAAGTTCCAATTAATCATACTCGAGACAAAGAGATGGAGATGGTAATTGAAGAACTGCAAGCGAGTAATGAAGGCACTCCCAGCATTGCAATGATAGCAAATCAGTATGGCCTGTCACATCGCCAACTAAATCGGAGATTCAAAGAAGTAACCGGACTTACCCCTCAACAATTCTCCGTTCAAATCCGCATTGAAAAGGCCTGTAAATTACTCAAGGAATCGAACCGAAGCCTAACTGATATTGGTTACGAATTAGGGTTTTGTGATCAGAGTGCTTTTACTGCACAATTTCGTAAAAGGATGAGTATGACCCCGAGGCAGTATCGTAAACAGTACAGTTAAGGTCGCTTACCTTTTTTTGGCTCTCCGCTTTTCCAAAGCTTAATATTATTGTAGTCATTTTTTGATTTGGGGCCTTTGGTGCTCCTCCCTCGCTTAATATCTTTTTCAAGTAATGCAAGTAGCGAAGCAACCATATCAGGTTTTTCCTCATACAAATTCTTTTTTTCGCCCAAATCAGTAGACATATCATACAATTGTCCAGGTGCAGCGCCAGCAGGAGCCTGCTTTTCTTTGGGAGAAGTCCATCCACCTGATGCCTTTGCCAGTAAGAGTTTCCAGGGGCCCTGCCGGTAGGCAAAATGTCCGCTTATGGAATGATGGATCACACCCTTTCGACTTGAAACAATCTTTTTCCCATGAAGTGCAGGAAGAAAGCTTACGCTGTCTTCCCCACTATTCTCGAG
>NZ_CAXLMO010000086.1:0-32242 GCF_964187635.1 Candidatus Seribacter sulfatis
CCGTGGCGGATGCCGCGGGAAATGAGGCCAATGCCTCCCGCACCGTCACGGTGGTGGACACCACTAATCCGGTACTCACCCTGCTGGGCGATGCCAATATGTCCCAGGCGAAGGATTCCGCCTGGGTGGATCCCGGAGCCACCGCCAGCGACAGCCTCGACGGCAACCTGACCAGTTCCATCACCATCACCGGCACGGTGGATGTCAACACCACCGGAGTGTACACCTTAACTTATTCCATATCCGACGGAGCCAGTAATGAGGCGAATGCCACCCGAACAGTCCATGTCGGACAGGCGAGCACGCACACCGCCGATCTGAATGCTTCCGTCCAGTTGCAAATGCTCTGGGTGGAACCGGGCACCTTTACCATGGGCAGTCCGACCAGTGAAGCGGGTAGGAGTACCAATGAAACGGAGCACAATGTCACCCTGACCAAAGGATTTTATCTTGGCAAATACGAGGTGACCCAGGCCCAGTACGAGGCGGTGATGACCGGTAATACGGACAGCCTGAGTGCCACACCAAGTCAATATGGTGGAAATCCGAACCGCCCGGTAGAAAAAGTCAGTTGGGCGGATGCCCAAATTTTCCTGACCCGTTTGAATGCGCAGCAATCCGCGAATATTCCAGCGGGCTGGTCTTATGTATTACCCACGGAAGCGGAGTGGGAGTATGCCTGCCGAGCCGGAACGACCACTGCATATTCTTGGGGAAATACGATTGCGACGAGCAATGCCAATTACTCATCGAGTGGTCTCAACCAAACGAGTGATGCGGGTAACTATGCCGCGAACCCTTGGGGCTTTTTTGATATGCATGGAAATGTATGGGAGTGGACGGCGGATGCTTGGGGGAATTACGCAACGGGAGCCCAAACCGATCCGTTTAACGGAGGGGCATCGGGCTCGGCTCGGGTCATACGGGGTGGTTCCTGGAACTTCGACGGGACGTCCCTGCGTTCGGCCCGCCGCTCCGACAACGCCCCGAGCAACCGCTACGACAGGATCGGCTTCCGTGTCGGTTTCAAACAGCAGTGAGCTAGGGACGGAAGGATGACGGCACTAGTGGATAAAAAGGCGGAGCGCGGCGGGCCTGGACCAACGGGGCGGTAGCCCAAAAGGGCCATGCCAGGCACGCGGAGCCCCGGCGTAAGTTCGCATCCTAATTTACTGTTTCACGCACCTTGTCATCGCGAGGGCATCCCTCATCCCATATTGTCATCGCGAGGGCGCAGCCCGTGGCGATCCACTGTGAGCCAGTAAGCGAACTGAATTGTCTGAACGCGTCGATTGCATGCAGTGGATTGCCGCGTCGTCCATTCTGTCCTCCTCGCAATGACATTTGTGAGGAACCTCGTACAATCACACACCGCCTTCACTTTTGTCATCGCGAGGGCTGAAAGCCCGTGGCGATCCACTGTGAACCAGTAAGCGAATAGACAAACCCGTTCGCCTTCCTCGAGATACGATGGATTGCCGCGTCAGTCACTTCCGTTCCTTCCTCGCAATGACAAAGATCGTGTTGTAACCGAACCGCACACTACCATTCCCCCACATCTTGTCATCGCGAGGGCGGAGCCCGTGGCGATCCACTGTGAACCAGTAAGCGAAGAGACAAGTCGTTCGCGTCCCTCGAGACACGATGGATTGCCGCGTCGTCCTATCGTCCTCCTCGCAATGACAAAGCAGTTACTCATATTATTCTTCTCGGTAGGGAAAGTGCTGTCTTGCCCCGGGTTACTTTGTAAGTGACGGGTGTGGGAAATTATTCTATATTGAAAATTCACTTTTTATATTATGCATAAATTAGTCTTACTTCGGCACGGCGAGAGCCAGTGGAATAAAGAAAACCGGTTTACTGGTTGGCACGATGTCAATCTGACAGAACAGGGAGAACGCGAGGGCAAAGAAGCCGGTCGACTACTTAAGGCCGAGGGCTTTGAGTTTGATATGGCGTACTGTTCCGTCCTCACCCGGGCAATCCGTACGCTTTGGTTGGCCCTCACGGAAATGGACCAGGTTTGGATTCCAGTACAGCGGGAATGGCGTTTAAACGAACGGCACTACGGTTCATTGCAGGGATTAAATAAAGGGGAGACAGCCAAGAAATACGGGGACGATCAGGTACTGGTTTGGCGCCGGAGTTACGACATTCCACCCCCCCCGATGACTAAGGACGACGACGGATATGCCGGGAAAGACCGTCGGTATGCTCATTTGAATGAGGAAGATTTACCGCTTTCGGAGTGTTTGAAGGATACGGTAGATCGCTTTCTTCCCCTTTGGGAAAACACTATCGCTCCCCAAATCAAGGCGGGGAAGCAGATTATGATTGCTGCCCATGGCAATTCCCTCCGTGCATTAATCAAGTACCTCGACGGGGTGACTGATGAGGATATTCTTGGTATGAATGTACCCACTGGAATGCCTTTGGTTTACGAATTGGATGAAGATTTAAAACCAATTTCCCGCCAGTACCTGGGCGATCCGGAAAAAGTGGCCAAGGCCATGGAGGCAGTGGCAAACCAAGGCAAGGCAAAGTAGAGTATTCCTTATATCTCCGATTTGCTTTCGCTTAGAAACTGAACAAAATTTCTTTTATGGAAACGAAACCTAATTCCTCCGATAATTTAATCCGTACTTACGACCCAAACTTTCAGGTCACTCCGGAGTACCGCGATTCTCTGCCCGATGTTCAAAACTCGGGTTGTGCAGAACTTGATGGTGCCCGTGTGCCTATTTTGCAGGTTGGAATATCCGGTTTCCGCCTTCCCCTCAGTTATGTGGGACCGGATGGGGAAAATCTCAATATCGAAACGGCAGTGACTGGCACAGTCAGTTTGGATGCGGATAAAAAGGGAATTAATATGTCCCGTATCATACGGATCTTTTACGAGTATAAAGACGAGACTTTCTCCCCGGAAATTTTTGCCCGGATATTAAAAGAGTACAAAGAAAGGCTTGATTCCCGGGAGGCCCGTTTAAAGGCACAGTTTTCATACCCCATGTTACAGGAGAGTTTGCGGAGTGGATTGCAGGGTTTTCAATTCTATGATTGTTGCTTTGAAGGAATAATTGACCGGGCAGACAGAATCCGAAAAATTATCCATTTTGACTTCGTCTATTCATCGGCCTGCCCCTGTGCTTCGGAACTCTCTGAACATGCCCGCGAAAAACGCAACCTGCTCGCAATTCCCCATTCCCAGAGGAGTAAGGCACGGATCAGTGTGGAGGTGCACCCAGACAAGGAAATCTCCCTGCTTGAATTGCGTGATTTATGCATTAACGGATTGAGCACGGAAACTCAGGTCATGGTCCGCCGGGAAGATGAACAGGCATTTGCCGAATTGAATGGTGCCAATGTTAAGTTTGTCGAGGATGCCGCCCGTTTGCTTTATGCCCAGTTGAACGAGGAGCCCAAGATTATTGATTTCCGTGTTGTCTGTTCTCATTTCGAATCTTTGCATTCACACGATGCGGTGGCAGTACTGTGCCGGGGAGTGGATGGTGGATTTCGGGCAGAGTTTGAAGATTTTTCAAACTTAAACAGCTAACCTGACTGCAATGTCTGAAGTTCCAATTCGCGAAGATTCCGCGAATTGCGATCCTGTATCGTACCATATTATTGGAGATTCAGCAAAGCTCACCAATTTGTTAATTGAAGTGGAGGAGTTACTCTCCCGGGCCACGATTCGAAACCCATATTTTAGTCCTGAATGGATCGAATGCTGGTGGAAAAGGGTGGATCCGGGAACCAAACCATTAGTCGTCATCTCCCGTTGTGCAAGCGGTCGGTTAGAGGGTTTTTGGCCTTTTGTGGAACGACCCGCAGTTTTATGGTCGAAAGGGCTTTGGCCCATGGTCTACGACGAGGCAAATTACTTTGTTCCAATTGCGACCAATGCGGGGATGCCTGCTTTGATTACTGGTCTAAAAGCACAGCTTAAGAAGTATCAGTTTTGCTGGATTCCATTGATGAGTAATTCTTTTTGGGAAGAGTATTGGGAAGGTGAGATCGTGCAATCCCGCTTCCCCACTATTGCCCGTTCACCAAGAATGACATCGATTGTAGATGTGGGGACGGAGGCATTTGATGAATTTTGGTCTGGCAAGATGGGCACGAAGAGCCGAAAGTCATTGCGTTATGACCAAAAATCTCTCGGCGAAAAGGGGAAGGTTGAAATTGAAGTGGCAACCAATGAGAAAGAAGTACGGGCAATGTTGCCTGGATCCTGTCTGGTGGAGGTAAATTCATGGAAGTCAGAACAGGTAGCGGGACTATATTCGATTCGGGGGAAACGGGCATTTTTTTTCGATCTCCTACCTAAATTGGCCAAGAATGGCCGGGTACGCCTAACGATGATTCGAGTCGAGGATGAACCGATTGCTTGGGAGCTTGATTTGCTGGACAATGAATTTTGCGGAGTTCATAATTTATCTTTTGATCAGGGCTGGAAAAAATACTCTCCTGGCAAACAGTTAATGGAAAAGAATCTTCGTCTTGCATGGGAAGAGGGGAGGCGAGTGGATTTTTTACCCAGTAATTTAGAATATAAAAAAAAGATTGCCACCCGGATTGAACCAGTTCGCGAATTACATCTTTTTAAAAAGTCAATTCGTGGATTTCTGGCTCGTCGATTAATACAATGGAATATGAAAGTGCGAAAGAAGATTATCGTCCGGGCATCGCCTTCGAAAGCAAGAGACTTTCTGCGTCAAGCAGGCGAAATCAATAGTTGAGCTCTTTTCCATTGCTAATATGATGGCAACTAAAGAAAAGTAAACTGTGACCGATTTAACAAAACAATTACAAAACATGCGGGAGGAGTACGAGGGTACACCCTTGCGAAAAAACGAATTGAACTCCTGCCCATTTGTGCAGTTCTCCGCTTGGTTACTTGATGCCCAAAAGGAAAAGATTCCCGATCCCAATGCTTGTAGTCTATGCACCGTGGATTCGGATTCCAAACCAATGAGCCGGGCCGTTTTGCTCAAGGGTATCGAGGAGAAGAAATTTATTTTTTATACCAATTACAATAGTCGAAAAGCAAAGCACTTAATGGAAAACCCCTATGCGACAATGCATTTCCCCTGGTTTTCAATTGAGCGCCAGGTAGTGGTGGCCGGCCGGGTGAGTAAAGTGGCGGAGGATAAATCGGAGGAGTATTTTAATTCTCGCCCGTCCATGAGCAAGTTGGGAGCCTGGGCATCCCTTCAAAGCAAACCATTGGAGTCGAGGGAGGCATTAGAGGAGTCATTTGTGAAAGCACGGGAAAAATGGGGGGAGCAACCACCGAAGCCTCCTCATTGGGGAGGTTTTGCTTTGGACGCAGAATCAATCGAATTTTGGCAAGGTGGACCCGCCCGTCTACATGATCGGTTTATTTACAGCAAGAACGCAGGAAAAGAATGGTCGATTAATCGATTTTATCCCTAATGAATAAAGAAAAAGAAAAACCGTTGGATGATTTGCTTTCGCTTCGAGGAAAGCCATTTTCAGATTGGAAAGAAGAACGGAAATATTTACGGGAAAAATGGGGTATGCAGGGCAGGCAGGTATCCTCCGATTTTTCTGAGTTGAAAAAGAAAAGTAAACCCAAAAACACGAAAGAAAAATGACTTGGCAGAAAAGGGGGGATTTTGAGGATATAATTTACGAGAAACGAAAAGGGGTGGCAAAGGTTACGATTAACCGTCCTGAGAAAAGAAATGCGTTTCGGCCTAAAACTGTCAGCGAGATGTACCAAGCCTTTCTGGATGCCAGGGAAGATTCAACGATTGGAGTTGTTCTCCTAACTGGAGCGGGACCCCATACTGATGGGAAATATGCTTTTTGCTCGGGGGGGGATCAGAGTGTGCGTGGAGATGCTGGGTATGTGGGGGAAGACGGAGTTCCCAGGCTCAATGTTCTCGATTTACAAAAGCTAATTCGTTCGATGCCTAAAGTAGTAATTGCCTTGGTTTCCGGTTATGCCATTGGAGGCGGGCATGTCTTGCATGTGGTCTGTGATTTGACCATTGCTGCAGACAATGCAATTTTTGGACAGACTGGACCCAAGGTGGGCAGTTTTGATGGTGGTTTTGGTTCTGGCTATCTCGCCCGGATTGTCGGGCATAAGAAGGCCCGGGAAATTTGGTACCTTTGTCGGCAGTACAATGCACAGGAAGCATTGGATATGGGCTTGGTTAATAAGGTTGTACCGATTGATGATCTGGAAAAGGAGGGCCTGCAGTGGGCAAGTGAAGTGATGGAGAAAAGCCCGTTGGCGATTCGTTGCCTAAAGTCGGCATTTAACGCCGAGTGTGATGGACAGGCCGGGATTCAGGAACTAGCGGGAAATGCCACATTGCTGTATTATTTATCCGAGGAAGGATCGGAAGGAAAAAAATCTTTTCTTGAAAAAAGACCGCCCAACTTTTCACAGTATCCTTGGCTACCCTAATTTTTAAATCTATGCAAATTTATCTCCATCAAAATAATCAGCAGACCGGGCCTTTTACACTGCCACGTATTTCTGCCCGATTAGTTTCTGGAGATCTCGACTCGGCAACACTTGCCTGGCATGAGGGCCTGGATAATTGGTATCCATTAAATCATGAAAAATGGCAGGCCCTTGGGTTAGTGGCTCCACCCCCCAGGGAAAAAGTCCCTGTTCAGCAAAGTGCTCCGGTTGAGGAGACGAAAGAAGAAGAACCCATTTTTGATTCTGTATCTAAGGAGGAAACTGACGAAGGGGACTCCACTGATCAATCTACTGAGGAATTCCGTGGATCGGAGCCTATCGTTGAGGAGGAACCTGGTAGTACTTCTTTTGCCTCTTACTCGGAGGAGGATTTCAAACCGCCTTCATTTGAGGAGATGGAAAAGCAAATGATTGAATTGCGGATAAAGAGGGCAGGGTTTCCGGAGGCGATCGGGCGACGGGCCCAAGAGATTAACTTTCGGGATGAGGAAATTGAGGATGCCTGGGGAGCCGTAGAAAGTGCATTGGAATCTGGTAAGGGTGAGGAAAAGGCTTTTGCCTCATTGGGGCAGGCTATTTTATCTGCCGGATTGAATGACCCTGGATTAGATGAACTGCGCGATGATGAGAGGGATGTGGCCGACCGGATGTTAAACCTGCAAATGCAACTTCGCCGGATGGGCGGTACGAAACAGGTTAAAGGTCCGCCATCCTGGAAAAAATGGGTGATATTGGGAGTAACCGCACTTTTTTTTGGCGGAACTATTGTTGGGATCCTATTAGCCGGTTAATTTCCGAACTATTTCCTTTTTCCTATTCATAAAAAAGCATCCCCCGGAATGCCAGAGGATGCTTTTTTGGAAAACTGTAACTGGTTTACTTTACCACCTTCATATTTCCACGCATGATGATGTGGTGCCCGGGGAAGGTGCAAACATAGGGATAATCCCCAGGTTTTGATGGTGCGTTAAATTCGATCACCTGTTCCGCTCCATGATCGATTAGTTTACTTGCCCAAAGGACGTCCTTGCTCGCAGGAACGAATCCAACGGAGAACCCAGTTGCGCCCAGTTTCATTGCTTCCATTGCCACGGCATCTGCTTTGCCTGGATTAACCAGTACAATGTTGTGGGGCATGAAATCTGGATTGGTGAAGGTGAGCTTAATCTTTTTACCCGCTTTTACCGTCAAGTTGGGAGTGTCGTATTTCATTTTCTCAACAACCGTGGCAATCCGGATGCTAGTTAATTGATCAGTGTCGGAAATAATACCCGATTTTTGGGCAACTTCGATTTCTTCTTCTTCCAAAACTTGTGATCCCTTTGCCGGATCTGCATTGTACCAATGGTGCTGTACAGTCAGGGCGGCCATTCTTGCATGTGGATTAGGAGACTTTAACAGATCATTAAGTAACCTGCCATTTCGTCGATTATGCTGCTGGTGGACCCAAAGTGCCTCCAAAAGATGATGGGCATCTTCTTTCTTTTTTGGGTCGAATTGTTTCAACCACTTTTGTGTGGCTTGGATAACGTTGTCCGTTTCTCTTTCACTTAATTCCACGCGGGTACGGTGACGAACACCATCTGTTGAATGCTTCAAGTTTTCGAGCAATGCTTCAATGGGCTGTCCGTCTATCGCTACTTTCTTTTGTAGCGGTTTTTTAGTGTGCGTTACCCGGAATATACGACCGTGTTTGTGGTCGCGGTTAGGGTCGCGAACATTATGCTGCATATGACCGATAATCACATTTTGCCAATCGGATATGTAAAGTCCACCGTCTTGGCCAAAAATGGCGTCGGTGGGACGAAAGTTTTTATCACCGCTTAGCAGAAAACCTTGAGACTGCTCGTTAATTTTAGTTCCGTCTGTCATTTGCTTGGTAACCGTAAGGTTTTCTCCGTTGGGAGTACCCCAGACTTCGCCAAGCTTTGTTTTTTCGATCACCTTCTTTGCCTCTTTGCCTCGGCCAATCGTTTTGGTAAGTTCATAGTTTCCATCCCGGTGTAGTTTGTATTGTTTTACCCCAAGGAAACCAATCGAATTACAAATCAGAAAGTCGCCCTGCATATCCTCCGGGAAATTATCGCTGGAAAGAATTTCACAGGCGGGAACCGGGCGAACTTCCTTGCTGAGCAACGAGTGCATTTTCCAGGATTTACCATCCGGGCGAACCTGGTAAGCACGGCCACCAGTTCCATCGGTCGCATAGTGATAGCCCCAATTGTCAAAGGCGATACCGTGTGGGTTTG
Organism: Candidatus Seribacter sulfatis; assembly: GCF_964187635.1. Taxonomy (NCBI): domain Bacteria; kingdom Pseudomonadati; phylum Verrucomicrobiota; class Opitutia; order Opitutales; family Candidatus Seribacteraceae; genus Candidatus Seribacter; species Candidatus Seribacter sulfatis. Next base: position 8,716 of record NZ_CAXLMO010000086.1, read on the forward strand.
GACTGTTACTTCCGTGAAATGCAATGGTGTGGCGACGGGGGTCAAAGCGGTACATCGCGGAAGATCCAGTTGCGAGAGAAGGCCCCCACGGGTGTTCGTGGTTGTGTTGAAGAAAGACCCCACTCTGCCAGTAAATTCCACCACCGGGGCCAAAGATTAAATTATTTGCCGCATGGTGTGTGTCCGAAGTGCCCAGTCCCTGAAGAATAACATAGCGTTCATCGGCTTTATCATCGCCGTCATTATCCCGTAAAAATAGAAGATCCGGTCCGGATGTAACCAGTACTCCACCGTTCCAAAATTCAAAGCCCAGTGGATTATGTACTTTTGCGAATTCAATTACGCGGTCAGCTTTTCCATCATAATCATCATCGGGAAGAATGAGTAGGGCGTCATTCATCTCTTTGCCTGGTTCCCACATTGGATAAGTGGGCCAGACTGCAGCCCAGAGGCGGCCCTTTGTGTCGACCTGCATTTGTACCGGGTTTATTAACTCAGGGAAACGGCCTTCGTCTGCAAAAAGATTTACCTTGAAGCCATCACGAACATCAAAGCGCTTCATGCTTTCTTGGGCATTAAAGTAGTTTGCATTTCCTTCTTTTCCTAAGTTTGAGCTTCGGCTTTTGCCTCCAATATTTGAAACTACTGAGATAGGTTTGGGGACATTACTATCCTCTATACTTGCTTTTTTACCCTCAGCTGTAAGCCAAATAACTTGGTCGCGATTTGCGGTCATAACATCGAGCATGACCAATTCATGTTGAAGAACTTCCGCATTGGACTGGTCATCCACGAAACGAAGCTTGGAGCGACCGCCCCAGATGTCGTTTCCGTCTGTGGCACGATAACGATTGTGCCAAGTCCAATTCTTATCCCGTATGGATTGCCTGATTTTTTGGAGGGAAGGGGAGGCTACCACCTCTTTCTTAAGTAGTGCCTTTGCAATGATTTCGGCAACGAGACGGTTTCCTTCCTCATTCAAATGAGCACCATTGATGGTAAGTTGATTTTTATTCTCCTGAAAAAGTGTAAGTGTGGGATTGAACAGATCTACATATTCAACACCAATCTCTTGAGCCGCGTCTTCAGTTGCCTTGGAATAGGCAGCAAGGTTGCGGTTGTGGGCTTTTCCGTTGGGCAGATTGCGATCTCTTAGATTCTGAAAAGCAATGGGGCTAAACAGAACAATTCTTGGGAATTTCTCTCCGTTTGGTTTGTAGCTTCTTACTTTTCCAACAAAATCAATGAGTAACTTTTTATGGTTTTCTGCATTTTTTGGACCATCAAAGGATTCATTATATCCAAACATCGCAAAGACGACATCCGCTTTTACATGCTGAAGATATTGATCCATTGGGGTAAATCCCTTACTTCTCGGATACTTGTTTGGCCGATCTCCGGATAGGGACATATTTCGAAAAGAGATCTGCTGTCCTTTCAGGGCACTTTGTAATACAGTTTCCATCCATGCATCGTGCTGCATCCGGTCGGCTAATCCGTTACCTAGGATCGCCACGGTGTCGCCTTTTTTAAAAGAGAAGGGAAGTTCATCCCTGTATCCACCGGGAACTTCTGCTGGTGGTAACGAAGAATCCACTACTTGTGGCTCCGGTTGTCCGTTATACAGCATAAAATCAATAATAGTTCTGCTTTTAAGAGTGAACTTTATCCGCTGCGAACCTTTCGTTTTTCCACTCTTGTAAAGTTGTTTTCGATTGGAATCGAGTAATTGTAGGGTAAATCCATCGAGTCTTTTTTCAAAGTCTTTGCGATTCCATACTTCTACTTTATCGACCACAAATTCTTTACCTAAATCAACTTCCCACCAGGGGTTAGTCGTGCCAAAACCGTCGGTGTGAGTATGTCCGCCACCTCCCCAATCGGGGTTTTTATTTCCATCAATCGCACGCTCCGCTACACCGCCAGATCCAACGCTGGACTGTTTTACTTTTCCTTGGCGGGCAATATTTTTTCCTCCGCTGTAAATTTCAACTTCATTCAATGTGAGAATTCGATTGTCTGCAGGAATCTCAATCCTAAGAAACCGAGCTCCCGTGGGTGTTTCTTTTGATTCGGGTGTTTTTTGTGCTTTTGGATTTGCAGGGATGGGGCTGTCCAACTTTGCATACATGGAGGGCTTTACACCTTTTACCTCCCCTTTGTTCTTGAATGTGGTCGGCTTGTAGCTACCGACAAAGTCGATCTTGGAATTAGCTTTGATTTGATTCTCCAAAGCCAGTGTCCAATAGACTCCATTGATAATCAATCGGCGATAACCGGGATTTAAAATATCTTCTGACGCCCCATAGAGTGAGGTGAACACTCGGCCTTTTTTTCCATTTTTACCTTTGTAGTGACGGGTCCATTCACTGGCCATTGGGGGTTTTGTTTTGTCGGGAGCGCCATCTGCTTTCATCGTCATCAGCGGTTGAGCCATGGTGAGAATATTCCAGTCTTTCTGAGCCTCTGCATTGTAACCGCCCGCTTGTACATGAATCTCTTTTACTCCACGCAGGATAGGGTTGTCTTTTTGCTTGGGAATAATTGAGATTCGGGTGCTTTGCGTGTGGTTTTTCCCATAATGTCCGACCCAACTTTGTCCTAGTACCTGGTGGCCAAACCCAGCTTCATACTCTTTCCCGGAGTAGCGAAAATGATATTTATAGTAGGGATCCTTATCGTTCTTATAATTGAAACCGTGGGTGGAGGTTCGAAGACCAAGCACTGGGCCCGCCCGGTTAAGGTAGTCGTCAATATGTTTCATCTGTTCAGGGGGAAGAGCAAGGAAGCGTGTGAAGATGACCATCCCATCGGCTTTGTTTAAAGCTTCCAGTCCAGGTATGTTGGAAATACCGGCCTGAATTTCTCCCTGTTGATCCACGCCAAACAGTACTGTACAGTCAAAACCATGATGGACAGTAAGAATACGGGCCAAGGCAGGAATAGTTTCCTCGGCACGATATTCATGGTCGCTGGCAATCAGGACGATATGTTTTCCTTTTTTGTCTTTTCCGGATGCGGAATATTCGACGGGACTCCCAAGAAGGGCATTTGAGAGTCCTAGAAGGATAAGGAACGACGATAATAGGGAGGATACTTTCTTCATGTATTTAATTATTAATAAAAATTTCAGATAGGAACAAAGTTCTAACTAAAACAGTATACAAGAAATTTTTACAGTCCAAATCTTCAGTCAAAGCAAAAAAGATTTTATGGGTCATGCATTTCCAACTAAACTGTAAATTGAAATTTATAAAATTATTTTCGTTTCGTTCATGCTTGTCCTAAAAACAAAAAAAGTGGGTTTGCGTTAGGCAAACCCACTTTTAGAAAGATTGAATTCTTAGTTTAGATTAATTTGATCCATGTATTATTTGTGTAGTTGTAGACAACCTTGCTTTTTCCAAGAGATGCTTCTGGAAAGAAAATCCAACCGGTTCCGAGCTGACCAAATGAGTAAGTCATATTTTCTAATTGATCACTCATCCACATCCATCCCAGTGTTTCATTGAATATCCATGTTGAGCAACCATCGGGGCAAACCTGAGTGAAACACCATCCCATTTCGGGTTGGTAGATCCATCCGTTTCCAGCGGAGAAGAAACTTCCTAAGCCTGGCATAGTGTACCAATTAGGTGCAGATTCAAGTGCCTCGACTGTAGATACCTCACTTATGTCTAAAACAGTTCTTACTGCTGTTTTATTTTCAGTACCGCTTTTTTGGGTTTTATCATTATTTTCGGTGTAAGAGTCTTTATTATCTAATTCTGTATTTGTACCAGATTGATTGTCGCGAAAAGAAGGGTCTTGGGCTTGTTGTTCATTTTGCAATGGGTTCTTGGTGTAAGAATCATTATTGGTTAAGTCCGTATCTGCACTAGATCGATCGTCTAAAAAAGAGCTTACAGTCCACGAGGTAGTTCCATTCTCCATTTTGGGGTGAAAGGAAAAGCTAGTTTCCGGATTCAAGTTCGGGAGTTGATCCTTCCATTGTTCCAAAGTCATGATGTTTGCACCATTTAATTGGTCGTTAATGGAGCCTTGGAAATTTTTGGAAGTTTTCTCCTGATCCATTCTAAGTATGTGATCGGCTGATTTTTTAAGCTGTTCGTTAACTTCATAAACCATGTTCACGTAAGCTTGTTCTTTTTCTCCCGCGTTTTCTAGATTTACTACTATACCGATTGGGTTTGCGTGCTCCTGTATGGGTACGCTTAAAACTGTTTGGCTAGATAGATCTCCGTCACTAACTTCAAGTTTGATATTCTCCATTCCGGTAAATCCTGGATCAGGGAGATAGAGTAATTCAGTACCATTAATGAAACATCTTCCTTGTTCGGGCTGATCTTTTATCTCAATGGTTAAGTTATCATTGTCTGGATCAGTTACTTCGAGTTGCATTCTGTATGGAGTTTCTCTGTATCCCACAGATAGTGCTTTGAGGCTTGAAACAAAACTGGGAGCGTCGTTTTTCCCTGTTACATTCAAGGATATTTTAGCTGCCTTACTTTTTAATTTGCCATCAGAAGCTGAGACCATGAAGGAATCAGTGCCATGGTAATTTGATTTTGGAGTGTATTGATAAGAGGGACCAGATCCAGTGAGTGTTCCATTTTTAGGCTGTGCTGCAATGGAGAAGGTGATTGAATCTCCATCTGGATCGGAAGCAATTAATTTGATTGGTAACTTACCATCTTCCTCCAGGGCGAAAGTAGCATCCATTACCTGGGGAGCTTCGTTTTTAGGGCTCACTTCAATGTTTACTGAACCAAGGTTTCCTTCTGCACTTTTATCGGATGCCCGGTAAGAAAATGAGTCTTTTCCATTGTAGTTCTCAAAAGGTGTGTAGTTACATTTCCCATCTTTGTTTATTATTAAATCGCCATGTTTTGGAGCTGCGGTCAAGCGGTAGGTAATGGTATTATTTTCAGGGTCTGTGGCGTTTAATTCAAACTGAACCGAGGTTCCTTCTTCCGTTTTAATGATCGAATCAGAAGCAATAGGCGCATCGTTTACGGCTTCAATTTGAAGAGTAATTAATGCCTCGGACTGCAGTGTTCCGTCGCTAGCTGAAAACCGAAGAGTATCTTTTCCATTATAGTTGGTATCAGGAAAAAAGAGCCATGTTTCTCCTTGTTTTAGTGCAAGTCCATTCTTTGGATTTTGTATTAATTGCAGTTGGACGGTATCGCCATCAGGGTCTCCGTATTTTGGTTTAATCATAATTAACTCGTCTTCTTTTACGGTTATGGTTTCAGAAGTGATCCATGGGGTATCGTTAACTGGATTAATGATGAAAGTGACTTTGGCTGTATTTCCTTCTTTCTTTTCGTCCATGACTTTAAATGACAATTCATCTTTTCCAAAAAAGTTTTCATTCGGGCGATAGCTCAGTTTTTTTCCGCTTCCACTTATTTTACCATTTTTAGGTGCGGATGTTACTTCATACTGAATTGGATCACCGTCATGATCAACCGCCTCAAGAGTGAAACTCTTTTGAGTATCTTCCATAAGGCTGACTCGGGTAGAGCTGGCAATCGGTGCTTGGTTGTCACGTACTTGAAGAGTAACTTTTACTGGATAATAGGGTGTTTTGGGATCATTGCTTTCAAATCGAACCTCAGCTGTATAATTTCCTTCAGCCAAATTATCAGAGTTATAAGAAAGCTCCATTTTCTGAGTTTCACCACCTGAAACCGAACCTTGCAGCGGAGTACCGGTTATCCAAGCGGACGATCCACCTTCCGCAGACCATTTTAGTGAGTTTGCCATTAATTTCCAACCGTCGGTATTTTTGTCCCAGCCATTGGATGAGATTTTATTGGACACTGGATAGAAATTTAAGCCCACTACTGAAACTACATCATTACGACAGGCAACCAAAGGAATTCCATCCTTCCATTTTGCAATTAGAGATGAACCATTTGCCGTCGTTCTTTTGTTAAGCCTGTAGTATCCTTTGAAAGATTTGAAATCTTTTACGACCGGATGATTTTTCTGTAATATATCCCCGATATAATTCCAGTTTCTGGTATCGGTTGAACTCGCACTGAAGACTCCGTATTTTTTGGAGACCCAGCGGCCTTGTAAGGGTCTAGTGGTTCCAAGTCTTGTTGATGACTCGAAGACCATGGTAACCACACCACCGCCTTGTTCTGCATAGTCAGCTAGGTTATCGCCCAGTTTTTTACTGTCCCGATATTTGTAATTATTGTAAACTAGTACTGAGTCGAATTTCTTGAGTTCTGTAAGGCTTGGAGTGACAACCCGGGCATCTATTACGGTTACTCCACTGAAGTTCTTGGTTGCCAATAACCCATTTGCAATGTCCTTGTTTTTAGAACTCGTATTTGCACCGATAACTGCGACTTCTAGACCGTTATTTGTACTTCCTGTTTGGATCCTGAATGCTGGTTTTTCAGACAGGTTAATCAGGGATGACCCCTCACCATCCGCGGGGAGACCAGGGTTAATGAATTCGGGTACTCTTCCTTCTTGGTTTAAGGCCCCGAGCAGACTGGTAAAGTCTCGGCTTCTTGAACGGTTCCGGTTCGTTTCAACAAGGGAAGCTTTCCAGATTGCGGAGGCATCTCCTTCATTAGTCAGGATAATACTATCGGTTGCTTTTTTATCCCGCTCCATGGTTTTTGAGATTTGGGTGGGATTAAAAGACAAACTCGGGGGCATGATTGCTTCCAGTGTTATGTTTACCACAACAGATGGGCTTTTAGGGTCGTTTGAAGAGAGGGTTAGTCTCTCTTTTATTATACCTCTTGTGTTTGGCTTTGCCTTGATTTGAACAACTGATTTTGTTTCTGGATCAAGATTCAGGCTTGAAGGGCTGGGTGTGAAATTTTTAGTTGCTGTGGCAATTTGGCTTACTTTTAAAAGATCAGAGCCTTGATTAGAAATCTCTAAACCCAGTGTTTTTTCTTTACCTATCCATACTTTTCCAAAATTAAGAGTTTTTTGGTTTAGTACAATTTTAGGTTCTCCGGTAATGGTTATTTCTACTGGAATTTCAAGGGTGTTTGCCTTTGGATCGTTGGAGGAGAAAGAGGCAATTACTTCCTTCTTTCCGGCCTTTAAATCAGTGGCGTCAATTGTGAAGTTAAGGTTGGTTGAAGATCCCGCTAGTACAGTTCCTTTATTGGGTGTAACCGTGAGCCAGGACGTGCTGATACCTCCAAGAGATTTCGCAACATTGAGCCTGCCAGCGGCCAACATTTTACCGTCAAATTCCTTGACGGGATCAACAGAAGACATGATCGCTGCTTTCACATCTGCATGCCCGGCATTTGAATTAATCGAGAAGATCAATGCTGCAGCACCTGCCACATGAGGAGTTGCCATCGATGTTCCGCTCCAACTGGCAGTTTTATTATTGGGTAGAAGGCTTAGTATTCGGACGCCAGGAGCTGCTAAGTCTACGCTATTTTCTCCATAGCATGAGAAGCTGGCAAGACGATCAGAACTATCGGAGGCGGCTACCGAAATGATATTTTCACAATCGTAACTTGATGGGTAATGTGGGGAGCGGTCATTGTCTTTCCGAGAGTTGCCCGCCGCGGCACAGAATACTTGTCCTACTTCCCCCGCTTTTTCAATAGCTGCCTTGAGTGACCGACTGTTTCCTCCGCCACCCCAGCTGTTGTTGCTTACCTTAAATCCCATGGCTGCTGAATAGGCGACCGCGTCAATTGCATCGGATGTACTTCCGGATCCTTTATCGGAAAGGAATTTTAAGCCTGCCATTTTGGTATGCCAGGCAACTCCGGCAATTAACTTTTCATTGTTAGTGGCGGCTGCTATGGTTCCGGCAACATGGGTGCCATGTCCATGACCGTCCATTGGGTCATTGTCATTATTACGAAAATCCCACCCATAGACATCATCGATGTATCCATTTTTATCATCGTCTTTTCCATTATCTGCAATCTCGCCTGGGTTTACCCATAGGTTTCCTTGTAAGTCGGGATGATTATAATCGATCCCAGTATCAATGATGGCAACATTTACAGCCGATGAACCTTTGGTCATTTTCCAAGCCTCGGCGGCATTGATCTTTGCCAATGCCCATTGTTTTGAAAGAAGGGGGTCGTTTGTGCTTCCTGTTCGACTTACAATATAATCAGGCTCAACATAAGCAACTGCGGGATCCGCTAAGAGCTTTTCTGCAACGCTTTTTAAACTTTCATTTCCGCTCGCTTTCAGTAAGGCAATTTTCATACCTGAAAGTGCCAACTGTCCAGTACCTGGCACACGGGCTTTCCCGAGTGTTCTTTCAAAGCTTACATTGGCATTTAATCCGGCAAGATTAGCGAAAGTGGCATGTCCCTGTTTGAATCCGACTATTAAACGGTCTGGGTGATGGTTTGCAACGAAGGGATCAGCCTTTTTCTCGGTGGATTCAGTTGGATTAATCCTAATCGTAGAGGATTTTGTTCTAATTCCCTCGTATTCATACGTTCCCGTTGCCTTCCCTTTTAGATTACTCATTTGAACAATCTTTGTTCTTTTTTCACCAGCAGGGATGGTAACAATTAATTTTTCCGGATTAAGAGTGAGGGCGGGGCTCGCTAATCCCTGTCCTACAAGAGTAAGGGGGGTGGGGGAGTTGTCTGCATTTGATAAAAGCTTCGCGTTAACTCGAATTGAGCCTGCTGTTTGTGGAGTAAACTCAACTTTTAATTCAACTGATTTACCGGCTGCGATTTTTTTGGAAGAAAGAGTTCCTGTGAAAATATTCAAAGAGGATTCAATCTTTGATATATCCGTTGCTGTATTTCCCAGATTTTTTACCGTAACAATTTTTGATCGCCTCTCTCCTACAGAAACACTACCAAAGTCAACTGTGCCAGGTTCTAGAATAATTTTCTTGGTTTCTGTAACAACTAGGCTAACCGGAATATCAACCGTTGGGTTTAATGGATCATTTCCACTCACAGTAAGGTTGGCCATGTATTTTCCTGCAGGCATCTCCGCCGCCATTACGGTTAATGGAACAACAGTTGATTTGCCTGCCTCTACTACTCCATTGTTTACAGATGCACTTAACCACCTTGGTGAAGTGGAAACACGAACGGTTGAGTCCGAGTTAATTTGTTTATTGTTGTACGCAACTAAGAGTCCTTTGTCTGAAGTTTCATTTTGAATTCCAGTTGTCGCACGGTCTATTTTACCATTCATTTTTTCATAGTGAAAATAAATGGTTCCGTTTTTATTGAGTGAAACCTGGAAAGTGTACTCACCGAGTCCGGCAAAGTCCTTTACTTTGTTCCATTGGATCAGACATTCCTGCTGGCTTGCTTTGTAGTAAATATCACCCCCCCGGTTTGGAGATAGGTCCATCGCGAAGGGAGCCACCAGATTGCCAGACATCATCGAGGAGGGAAGGGGGAAGTGTCCATGCTCGTTGGAACCGCTTCCGAAAGTTACAAACCCATTTGAGCTAATGTAGGCGGAGTTAAATTTTTCTCCATATAATTCGAGATTGAAGGGTAAGTTAATTTTTCCGTATCCGTCATCAGTTTTGGATAATGTATCCATGCGTAGACCCGTTTTTGAAATATCAATCCATTGATGCTTTGGCCCGGTCGCATCATTGGAATCCTGCCATGAATATCCGTGGCGGTCTGGCCCCCCCCCCATTTGGGAAATCGGAATTCCTTTTCTCTGATCGACATGCCCCTTGCTGAGAGGAGCGAAGTGGGAGAGGTCAAACATTCTTTGCTTGCTCAGTGATTTTCCTCCTTTTTGAGTAAGTCCCTTAATATTCCAGTTTAGTGGGCTTCCGCCATTATTCGAAAGGTATAGGGAAAGATTTTTTGCCTTATTCATCGCTAGACTTGCAGAAAAAGACTTAGGGTTTACAATCATGGATGGAGCCATTAATCCGGTTCCGCTAACAGAATAATTTCTTAGCTTCAGGCCATTCTCGTTCGTTAAGATTGATGCTATGCTTGCAAGCTTTCCCGATTTTACTGGTGTGAAGATAAATTTATTCTCGATCTTTTCACCACTTTTTAAGGTAAGAGGAAGTTTTAAATCATGAGTGAAAACAGAATTATCAAATGCGAATTGTTTGATGGTGATCGCTTTGGTATCTGCATTGCTGATCGAAACTGTTTTTTCGTCTGCCTGTCCGGCAAAAGTATTTTTAAAGGACAGAGTTGATGGTCGGAAAACGAGACCCGCTTTTTCGCTTAGTTTTTGAGCAGTTACATTTATTGATTTTTTAGGTTGATCAGGATCATTGGAAGTAATTAAAATTTCAGCTTCCTCATAGGCACTTGGCATTTCTTTTTCTTTTCCAATAGCTTTAATTTCAACCGATTTCCCTACCGCGAGAATCCCATTTTTATTTGTGCTATTAGCAGAATAATGAATGGTTCCATTCCATTTTCTACCTTTGTAGAGCGAACTTCTTTCACTCGGTGTTTTTCGAGATGTGCCGTAACCAACATAAATTGAAAGGTTTTCGTCTTTTGCTGAGATGCTTCCAAATGTTGCGTTGGTATATTTGACTCCTATTGTTTTGTTAGAAAATAAAAGAGTGTGTGTTCCTTGTTGTAGTACAAAGTCAGTTTTAAATGTCTTTTGAAAAGAACTTGTGGTAGCAAGGTTTTTATCCGAGATATCTGAATCTGTGGAAATACTTTTCGCTAAAAAACCAGATTTGGAAATTTTTGAAGTTGCTACCTGTTCCCATCCATTCGTTGATTTAGTGGCATCTTCGATTTCCCCTTTTCTTTTCCAAACATTAACCTCACCAGTTCCTCTAAAGTGACCAGTCAAGGCGGTAACATTAATTCCGTTTGGGTTGTGAATATTAACTTGTATGTAATTCGCTGTGGATCCATTTCCTCCGGCAAATGTTGTTTTCAACTCCTTCTTTGAAACTTGATTAGAAGTGCTTATCCAATCTTTTCCACTTGGGAATTTAACTTCGTAATTCAAGTTAGCGTCTCCCTTGTTGGAAAGAGTGAAGATCTGGGTTTCAATCTCGTTTTCGTTCAGATCGAAATGCATTCTTTCGGGAGTCACGACTAAACTTGGAGTGCTGAATACCTCCGCGTGGAGAGGTATGCTTAAGCGGGGTTGGTTTTGTGCGTCACTTAAAACGATTACGGTGGATGAAATTTTACCGTTTTGATTCCCAGTAAATAAGATATCGCCTTTAATCTCCTCGCCACTGGAAATTGTTATTGGAGTATCCAAAGAAAGAGTAAAATCATTAGAGTCTACCGTAGCATTTGTTATTTTTACTGAATGAGTTCCTGTATTAGATAATGTGAATGAGAGACTTTTAGATTCACCTTTTGCAATTTTTCCAAAATCGATTTTTGTGGGATTTACAGTAATTAGCCCTTCTTTTGGAGGTTGGATAGAGAGAGCTTTATGAATATTTAAAGTGCCGCCAGTGACACATTTCTCTTGGAGAAGAGTTTCCCCATCGGTTGAATCCATTAATGCATCTTTTACCTGTTTTACAGTCCAGGTGGGATTCGCAGAAAGTAGGAGGGCGTATGCTCCCGATACATGAGGTGCGGCCATTGATGTGCCCTGATAACTTGCGTATTTATTGCCTGGAATTGTGCTTAAAATTCGGACGCCGGGAGCAAACAGATCCACACTTGTTTTGCCGTAGCAGGAGAAATACGCTTTTTTGCCTCGATGGTCTGAGGCTCCCACCGAAATTACATTTTCAGATTGATAAGAGGCGGGGTAGCTTGGTTGTGCATCATTATTACCATCATGGTTTCCCGCAGCTGCCACAAATCCAATTCCTTTTTGATTGGCTTCATCGATTGCTCTTTTAAGCGTACTTGAATAGCCTCCACCTCCCCATGAGTTGGAGGTCAAGTTTACGCCAATCTTGGTGGCATAAGTAATTGATTTGATTGCGTCGGAAAGATACCCACCGTCGTTGCCAAGAAATTTGATGCCGACCATTGATATATTCCAGCAAACTCCGGCAACTCCTTTTCCATTGTTTCCGACTCCACCAATAGTACCGGCACAATGTGTCCCATGAGAATCATCGTCGTGTGGATTATTGTCATTATTGTAAAAGTCCCACCCATATATGTCGTCGATATATCCGTTCCCGTCGTCGTCTTTCCCGTTGCCCGCAATTTCGTTTGGATTACTCCACATATTAGATTTTAGGTCTTCATGGTTACGGTCAATCCCAGTGTCGATTATACCAACTAAAATGTCTTTGCTTCCGGTGTTTAAATCCCATGCCTCCGGAGCATCGATATCTTTGTCCTCAGTACCACCGGTTTGTCCTTCATTATTCATTCCCCAAAGGTCATGAAGCTTTGTGTCATTGGAAAGCTTTACCGTGGTAACAAAATAATCAGGTTCCACTTCTTCTATGATATCATTTAGGCTTTGCATCGCTTCTTTCTTATTGAAATGCATTTCTAGAGTGGGTTCTTCCATTATTTTTACCAAAAACGAATTTCCCGAAACTTCTGAGCCTAATTCGCATCCAAGCTCATTTAGTCTTTCTTGAATCACTTCCTTTTCTACGAAAGGGGAAAGCTGAACAATAAAATGTCCTGCCACATGAGCCTGAGCAGATTCGACTTTTTCCTGCTGAGAATTTCTGAAGTCTCCTTTTTCTTCTAAGATAAGAAGTGGGTATTTAAAAGTTGTTCTTATTAACGAGAGCCTTGTTTGTAGATCGGATGCTTTTTCCTGAGGAATAATTGTAGACTCTTCAACGGATACAGTATTTTGACCCACCACTTCCTTGATTCGATTCGCAGGAATGTTTTCGATCGGGGCTTCGGATTTTTTTGATTTGATTTGCTCAACTGAGAATCCCTGGACTTGAAGTGAATTAATTTTTGTCTCATTCGCATTTTCTTTCCCTTTCAAAACTTCATTTTTGGGAATTGGGTTTGGCTCCTTAGATGCCTGCATAGGGGATTCTTTTTCCTTTTTATTACTAATAATAAAAGAAAAACTAATTAAGATTAAACAAAACAAGAATGATGCGATATTTTTTTTCATAGGATTATATTGTGTGTAATATGTAAATACACTAAATACCTAAATTAATAGATATGCAAGAAATAGTTTAAGGAAAGTTAATTGTTGCGCTTTTTACACTCTAAAACTGGGCAGTAGAGGGATAGCTATATAACTTTCAATAAGTAGGAGTACCCCCTTTAAGTAGAAGGTTTATACTTGGCGATCAGATATTTCCAGACAACAAAAGTTTACGGGTTTTGCACGGGTGGCATTTTTTGTGCAAAAGCACAATCAGTTTGCTGAAGTTCGCGAATCGTTTTTTTACGAAGTTTTCGAAGTAGGGCTATGTGATTTTTTCCGATGGCTAGGTTTTTGATTTCATCAGGGTCGTTTTTCATGTCGTATAGTTCCTCGGTTTCACCGGGTAGTAAGTTTCGAATGTATTTATAGCGATCTGTGCGGAGAGATATCCACCAGGGTACCCTTTGTTTCTTGTATATTGGATCGTTTTTCATCTCTATAACCACATCGCAATTCTCCCCGAAACTCATTCCTGTATGGGCGAGAAGAAGGGGAGAGTTCCAATCTTGTCTTTCCGGATTAGTGAGTAATGGGGTCAGGTCGCGTCCATGCATTTTCCAGGGAAGCTCAAGTTTGGCTGTTTTAAAGAAGGTGGGAACTAAATCCGCACCACCCACGGGTTTTGAACAAACTTTTCCAGTAGGGAACTTTTTTGGCATACTTACGATAAGGGGGCCACGAATGGTTCCATCGTAGGGGGCAAGTTTCATTTGGAACCCTTTTTGTCCCCAGGCAATACCTTGGTCTGCTCCATAGACGATAAGAGTGTTGTCGTATTGTCCAGTCTCCTTGAGTGCCCTGATTAATTGCCCCACTCCTTCATCAATGGCAAGCACACCCTGGTGATACTGTCTTTCCAATGAATGAATATCGGTGCCGTGGATAAATTTTCCGCTGACCGTACGGCCGGAAAATTTTCCGGACTTGAGCATTGGGATACCATCAGGTCCAGAAATCCATTGTTCTTTTGTCCGGGAATATTCCGGTTTTCCATTCCGGGGTGGGTAAATATCTTCTGGAATATCTACCTTTGCATTTGGGTAGCGGTTAAAATGTCGCTTTGCCGGAGTGAATGGTCCGTGCACGGCACCATAGCAAAGCCATAAATAGAAGGGTTTACTTTCTTCTTTTCCGTGTCCTCCACGAATGTATTCCTCAGCCCATTTTGTATAATTATCAGTTGAGTACCCCTGGGTCATAATAGCTTTTTTACCATTTGTTTGAATGAGCTGTTCTTTGAAATAGTTTCCTGAATTTTCGGGGAATGCGGGACGGTTCCACACTTTTTGAAAATCCCAGTCCCTTCCAAATCCATTATCAATTCCAGTATGCCATTTTCCAATTTGTGCGGTTTGATATCCATTTTTCCGAAAGACCGATGGCCAGAACGGACAGTCATCTGAGTTGTACACGCTCCCTGGATATTCTCCTTCCATACGCATTGATTTTACTCCGTATGATTGATGACCGGTTAAAAGAGTTGCCCGAGCGGCCATACACCAGGAACTCATGTAGCAATGAGCAAATCGAACTCCATCCCGAGCCAGGGAATCAATATGGGGAGTCTTTACCCAATCGGGGGACTCCGGGTAACAACCGACGCTTCGGTGTGATTGATCATCAGATAGAATGAAGAGTATATTAGGTTTTTTTGCAAAGCTGATGCTCAGGAAAAGGGGAGAAGCAAAAAGTAAAACATATGAATAGAGAATATTTGTATTGATCATCATATATGGATTCCTGGAAGGGGCGGACAGGGTTTATGAAACTAGGGTGTTCTTTATTCAAGACACATTCCTGCCTAAGGTTACAAGAAGTATTTTTCAGGCTTTAAGAAATAAATAAATGAACAATATCGAATTTGTCTCAAATTATTTTTTGTGCCTAAAGTCTTTTTCAGCCAGATAATCGGGGTTTATTTCAGGTAAGTCAGCCCCTGATTTTTTTTGCCATTGGTGCAAGGAATTGAGCAGCCTTTCTTTCACTTTTGGCCTTTTTTCAACCAAGTCATTTTGCTCACCCATATCCTCCTCCAGGTTATAAAGTTCTATTTTTCCGGTTTCAAAAACTTCAATCAATTTATATTTCCCCATTCGAATCGCACCGGATGGGCCCATGCTGTTAATATGATGATAGTGTGGGTAATGGAAATAAAGAGCTTCCCGATCCATTGTTTTTTTCTTTCCATTGAGCAAGGGCTTGAGGCTTTTTCCATCCCGGTGTTGGGTTGGCATGGCGGGGAGATTCAGCAGGTCCAAAATAGTGGGATAGAGATCGGTGCTGATTACGGGTTCCTTGATTCGTAAGCCAGCTTTTATTTTACCCGGCATTCGAAGAACGAGGGGAACACGGATACCTCCCTCGTAGAGCCATGATTTTCCAGCCCGCAAGGGAAGGCATGATGTGGGCATATTTCCATTCGATCCTGTGGATAAACCGCCATTGTCCGAAAAGAAGATAATCAAGGTATCATTCTCTAAGTTTTCCTGTTTTAGAGTTTTCAGTAATCGGCCAATATTTTCATCCATACTTTCAACCATGCTCGCATAGGCTGGAGAACTTTGTTCACTCCTTGCTCTGCTCTGCCATACCGGAATCCCTTGGTTGGGTTTTGGGTTAAGCCCAAGTCTATTTGCTTTTCCGGTGTATTTTTGAAGTTTCTCCTTCTTGGGTTGAATGGGTGTGTGTACGGTATAGTACCAAAAGTTTATGAAGAAGGGTTGGGCTTTATTTTTCCTGATAAATTGGATTGCCTGATCCGTAAGTGCGTCCGTTAGGTAATCACCTTCTTTCCCCTCTTCCAGTCCGGGTACATTAGTGTTTGGGTGACGATCGCTTTTGTAGGGAAAATAATAGGATCCGGGTTGTCCCATTCGAAAACCGGCGATGTTTACATCGAATCCGTGCTTCTCCGGATAATGTGTCTTTCCTTTGTCGGTATGATTTTGTAAGTGCCATTTTCCGATGTGTACGGTTTTGTATTTGTGCGAACGAAGGGCTTCCGCGAGGGTTATATCCTTGGGGTTGATATTACCAACAATCTTAGGTGCGTTCAGCCGATAGCCCGGGCCTTTGGGCCCGGATGTTCCACTGATGTAGGTCATTTTAATCCTGCTTGGGTATTTGCCGGTTAAAATACTTGCCCGGGTGGGGGAACAAACGGAACTTGCGGCATAAGCGTCACTAAAAAAAGCTCCTTCTTTGGCAAGACGATCCACATTTGGAGTCTCATGAAATTTACTCCCAGTAAGGCTAAGGTCCGACCAGCCCAAATCATCGATTAAGAAGAGGATGACATTAGGTTTTTTTACCGTTTCTTTTGATTGAATATGTTGAATAAAAAAAACAGTGAGAAGAAGAGCAGTGAGTATGGAAGACTGAATTTTCATGGGAGTGTTTTTCTTATTATTTGATCTTTAATTCACATTTTTGAGAACATGAGAATTTTAGTGGAGCTACCTTCTTTGCTTGCTGAAATCTACGCGCTGACCCTGACACTTAGGCAAAACTTTTCCCCCTTGGTATGCAATTTTACCCGAGACGATCGTGGTGTCGACAGAGTTGGTGAAGGTCATATGAGGGAAGGGGGACCATTGGCACTTGCTCAAGAGCTCTGTCTTTTTAACTGAAGTGTTCTTTGATGGGTCAACTAAAACAATATCTGCCCAGTATCCTTCTCTTAAATATCCTCTCTCTTCCACTTGAAATAAACGGGCAGGTGCATGGCAGGCACGTTCAACAACTGTCTCAATCGTGAAACATTTCTGTTCACACATTTCGAGCATTAGCAGTAATGTGTGTTGAATAAGAGGAAGGCCGGAAGGGGCATTAAAATAAGTTCCCTGTTTTTCATCCCAAGTATGAGGCGCATGGTCGGTGGCGAGAATGGAAATTCTGCCGTCTGATACTGCTTTGCGGATTGCATCACGGTCGCTTGCTTTTTTGATTGCTGGATTACATTTAATGAGAGAGCCAAGCGTGGAGTAACTCAACTCCTCAAACCACAAGTGATGGACGCATGCTTCTGCAGTGATACGATCGTTGCCCGCTTCGAAAAGGTTCAACTCTTCCTCAGTGGTAATGTGTAGTACATGCAATTTTGCATTTTCCCGCCTGGCCAGTTCCACCGCCATGGAGGAGGATTTGATACAGGCTTCTCGGGAGCGAATATTTCCGTGTTCGGAAAAGGGAACTTCTTCACCAAACTTTTGCCGGGCAACTTCTTCATTAGCCAATATGGTGGGGGTATCTTCGCAATGGGTTGCAATAATGGTGGGAGCGTTTCTAAAGATTCCCTCAAGTACGGTTTCTTCGTCGACTAACATGTTTCCAGTAGAGGAACCCATAAATACTTTTATACCTGCAATCTTCGAGGGCTCAGCTGATTTTACATGTTCAAGATTTTCATTACTGGCTCCCAGAAAAAAAGCGTAGTTTGCGAGCGAGTCCTGATTTGCGATGGCACATTTTTCTTCAATTCGTTCCATGCTCAGCGTCGGCGGGGACACATTAGGCATTTCAAAAAAAGTGGTCACGCCTCCCGCCACCGCGGCTTTCGATTCCGTGTGAATACATGCCTTGTGGGTAAGGCCCGGTTCCCGAAAATGAACCTGGTCATCAATCAGTCCAGGGAGTACCAGTTTGCCGCCCGCATCAATCACTTTACATCCGGACGGAATTGCGAGGCTGGGGCCAATCGATTCAATCCTTCCCTTGCGAACCAGCAAGTCATCATGCGATCTTTTTCCCTCGTTGATAAGAGTGCCCCCTGTAATGAGTAGATCAGTCATTTCGAATGGAAGTTTTTATGACAGGGTGGGGGAGTCGATTTATTTCCACTGTCCGGTACCGATAATATTATATTTATAGGTGCATAATTCATCCAGTCCCATTGGCCCGCGTGCATGGAGTCGATCGGTGGAAATTCCTATTTCTGCACCCAGTCCAAATTCAAACCCGTCGGTGTATCGAGTGCTTGCGTTCCAGTAGACTGAGGAGGCATCCACTTCTTGAAGAAATTGATCGGCCTTCGACTTGTTTTGAGTGAGTATTGACTCGCTATGTCCACTACCAAACTGATTCACAAAGGAAATGGCCTCATCGACAGACTCCACTACCTTGATTGCCAATCTTAGGTCAAGAAATTCCTCGGCAAAATCTTCTTCATTAGCGGGTTTGGTTGAAAAGTCGCTCAGTATTGTCGCCGCTTTCGCATCAACTCGTAGTTCGCACCCTTTGGCAATTAGTTCCTTCGCGCAGAGGGGAAGGAATTCCGGAGCAATTTTTTCGCTGACGATTAAATTTTCAATCGCATTACAAACTCCCGGGCGGCCACATTTGGAGGAAACTGCAATCTCCACTGCGTTGGCAAGATCGGCTTCTTCTTCGACGAATAAATTACAGACTCCCTTGTAATGTTTAATCACTGGGACTCGACTATTTTGAGCAACAAAATTAATTAAACTTTCACCTCCTCGAGGAATAATACAATGGATATATTGGTCGAGGGTGAGTAGATGATTAAGAGCTGCCCGGTCTACCGTGGGAACAAGTTGAACCGAATTATTGGGGAGTTCAGAAATTTTCAATGCCTCCATTATAATGGAGGCCAGTGCAGTATTGGAATGAATTGCCTCTTTCCCTCCCCGTAATAGGGATGCATTTCCTGACTTTAGACACAGACCGGCACAGTCAATCGTCACATTGGGACGGGATTCGTAAATGATTCCAATCACACCGATTGGAACCCTCACTTTTTTGATCTTCAATCCATTGGGCCGTTCTTTTTCTTCGATTAAAACTCCGACGGGATCGGGGAGTTCAATTAATTCACGAAGGCCCTTGGCCATCCCATCAATTCTTTCATGAGTGAGGCGTAAACGATCAACCATTGCCTCGCTCAGACCATTTTCTTTGGCCGCATCGAGATCCTTTTGATTTTCAATGGTAAGGAGCTTGCGGTTTGACTCAAGCCCTTCTGCAATGTGCTGTAAAGCTTCGTTTTTTTGCTTGGTCGATGCGCTAGCAAGAACAAGAGATGCACTCCTTGCTCGCTTGGCTAAAGTTTCGATAATTTGGGGGAGTTCTTCGGACATTACATTTGAGCATAGAGTAAGATATTCAAAGGGTGAAGAGTTTTCGTTGCTGCGAGCAATAAAAAAGCGAACCCAAATTCATGGGTTCGCTTTTTGAAATATTAAAAGGCGGCTTAGGATTCCTTCTTTTTACCTTCTTTTTTCTTACCCTCTCCTTTTTTGCCTTTCCCTTTTCCTTTCCCTTCTCCTTTTTTCCCTTTCCCTGAAGATTCCTTACCTCTGGCTGTCATTGCTGCCTTGCGTTCATCCGGGCCGAGCTTTCCGTCGCCGTCCTTGTCAAATTTAGCCATCATTTCCTTGCGGATTGCTGCTTTTTCATCGTCGCACAGTTTGCCGTCTCCGTCTTTATCAAATTTTTCGAGAATGTGGGGGGGGGGAGTGCGATTGGCCATCATTTCTTTGCGGATTGCTGCCTTTTCTTCGTCGTTCAATTTACCATCTCCATCCTTGTCAAATTTCTTGATCATCTCCTCGCGAGATGGACGACCCGATTTGTCTCCCTTTCCTCCTTTTTCCGGTTTAGCGGTCAGTCCAATAGTTAATGTGATAGCGGTGAGAATGGTAAGTAGTAATTTCATAGGTAATATGGGTTAATAATTTTGTTCAAAAATTGTAAACGGAAGATAGTAAGAAAAGTTTCATGATTTTTTCTCATCACTCTCTAATTGGAGGAAATCGTGTGCATTCTGATAGCAAATTTTCTTTGCCATATTACCGATAAGTTCAGGTTCTTGGGGGAGGAATCCTTCTGCCATCCAATTGCCGAGAAGGTTGCATAATATTCTGCGAAAGTATTCATGCCTCGGGAAAGAAAGAAAAGAACGGGAGTCAGTTAACATGCCTATGAAACGGGAAAGTAAGCCAGTATTGGCAAGAGTTTTTATTTGTTCTTCCATTCCATCTCTTTGATCCAAGTGCCACCAGCCGGAACCAAACTGCATTTTACCGGGAATATCTCTTTGGAAATTTCCGAGCATGGTGGATACTACAAAATTATCGGCCGGGTTATTGTTGTAGACAATGGTCTTGGGGAGAGCGTCATCCTGGTCGAGTCGGTCGAGAAAAGCGGACATTTTTTCCGCCTGCGTCCAGTCTCCAATTGAGTCTGTACCCGCATCCGGACCGAAAGTTTTCAGCAAATAACTGGAGTTGTTACGCAAGGGCCCAAGGTGAACCTGCATCGTCCAATTATTGGAGGAATACCATCGGCAAAGGTAGAGCATGATGAAAGCACCAAATTGTTCTTTCTCTTCCCGGTTGGCATTCTGTCCCTCCAGGGTTTGTTCGAATAATTGCCTCGCTTCCTGTTCCGAGGGAAAATGGGAGAAGAAGTAAGGAAAGCTATGATCGGACAGACGGGATCCTAATTCGTGAAATTTTTGCAACCTTTCTGCTAATGCCTGTAAAAAAGAATCGAAGTTGACGATCGTTTTTCCTGAAGTTTGTTCGAGGGTTTCCACCCATTGAATGAAATCCTGGGCCTGGTCAATTCCCCATGCCTGATCAGGGCGAAATGTGGGATATACCTTGCAGGTTTGAATACTTTGGGCGATTTCTTCGTGATAAGATAGTGGGTAGGCTGGATCGTCTGTTGTGCAGAGTGCTTTTACTTGGAAGCGTTCGAGCATGCCTCTGGCCGAAAAGTCCGGTTCCGCGAGCTTCTCTTTGGTACGGTCCCAAATCTCTTCTGCGGTATCGGGGGAAAGAAGGAGGTCGATACCAAACCCTCTTTTTAATTCAAGATGAGTCCAGTGATAGAGGGGATTGCCGAGGGTATGGGGAATGGTAGCTGCCCAGGCGAGGTACTTTTCCTTGGGGTCCCCGTTTCCGGTTACCAATTCTTCGGGAATTCCATTCGCCCGTAAAGCCCGCCATTTATAATGATCTCCCTCCAACCAAATCTCCGCTAGGTTACTGAATCGTCGATCTTCCGCAATTTCTTTGGGGGATAAATGATTATGGAAATCGAGAATCGGTTCATCCCGAGCAAATTGGTGATATAAGCAAACTGCTTGGTCGTTTGTAAGTAAAAAATCGTCGTGTATGAAACTCATATAATAGTTAATTTATCTTAATTCTGACTTTCTTTATCTTACCGTCAAAGTCAAATGCATCCTTGTAATCTCCGACCGTACCGCCCTCATCACGGCCAACTTGTAGTCCATCGATGGGCATCTCTTTCACTAGGCTGCTTACTTTTCCACTGCCCAGTTTTCGTTTGCCGGCAAATAGTTCCACAATTCCATTCGGATTTAATGAAGCCACTATCTTTCCCTCTTTTTCAGTTAATTTTTTATTTGCTTTAATAGTCTCAATTTTTCCTCCGAGACTTAGGCTGAAGTGGGCAAAGTTATCTCTTACAAATAAAACCCACCCATGAGTATCTCCCCCCTGGGCAACCAAAATACCTTCTCCCTGCTTTTCGATATGAACTTCAACTTCAAAAGATTTTTTTCTTATCATCGGGGATAGTTCCTTTGTCAGGTTGGCATTTGCATCCAAATTAAATGTCTTTTTTTTACTCCCTAAATTCTTCTTATTTCTGTTCCATGGCCAGGGTTTGGCATTTGCCTCGATCGCCCATGCTTCCCATTTCTCTGCCATCTGACTGGCTCGTTCGGGATGAGTTTCGCGGAGGTTATTAAGTTCCGAACGATCCGCGTCGAGGTCGTATAATTCCCACTCTCCATTGGAACCTTTGGCCACCAGTTTCCAGTTTTCGATTCGGATTGCCCGGTTTCCTTCATGTTCCCAAAAGATGGGATTTTCCCGCTTCAATTTCTTTCCGGAAAAGGCTGGCCCGAGTGAAACTCCTTGCAATGGGACCATTTTTTTCCCTTTCACCTCATCTGGGTAATTGGCACCAGCCAGTTCCACACAGGTGGCCATCAGGTCAATCAAATGGGCGGGTTGATGTTCAAACTTGCCCCTCAACTTGGAGGCAATTCCCTTTGGCCAGTGAGCTACAAGCGGTGCACTAATGCCCCCCTCGTGGACCCAGTGCTTATATTCGCGGAATGGCGTATTACTCACATTGGCCCATGCTTTTCCGTATCCGTGATAAGTATCCGCACCCCCGGGCATTACTTCGGTTCCCTGCTTCATCACCACCCCGTCACGTGTCCTTTTGGGAATCATATCCATTTGTAAATCTGAATCCTTCATCGGTTTTAAAATTTCGGGATCGCTGTCTTTGTATTGGATACCTTCCTTCCGACCCATGCCTTCCGCACAACCACCATTATCGGCGATAAAAATAATTAATGTGTTTTCGAGCATTTTTCTTTTTTCCAATGCATTGATTATTCTCCCCAGACCCTGGTCCATTCGATCCACCATGGCAGCATACACTTCCATTAGGCGAATTTCCCATTCTTTATTTTTTGCATCGTGCCATGCTTCGGCATCCCTTGGGGATAATTTCCACTTCGGTTCAATTAGTCCTAATTTCAACTGCTTTTGATACCGTGCTTCTCTGATTTTTTCCCACCCTTCATCATATCGTCCCTGATACTTTTCAATATCCTCGGGGAGTGCATGCATGGGCCAATGAGGAGCGGTATGGGCGACATAGAGAAAAAATGGATTGTTACTATCGTGTTCATTGATAAATCGGGTGGCATGATCATTTATCGCATCGGTGTAATAAAACTCTTTCGGTTTGTATTCCTTATCCGCATGCGGAGAGATTAGTGTGTTATCTCGAGTCAAAGAATTGGGATCGAAAAAACTACCTGCTCCATGAATAGTGCCATAAAACCGATCAAACCCGCGCTGCCTAGGCCAATTATGCTGTGATGAACCCGGATGGATTTTGGGAGTAACATGCCACTTCCCTGACAAGTAAGTCGAATATTTTGCCGGACTTAACACCTCGGCAATAGTCTGTACGTTACTGCCCAAATCTCCTGTGTACCCAGGGAGTCCGGTATCATTCATCATATGTCCGATACCCGCTTGGTGGGGGTAGGTTCCCGTTAATAAGCTGGCACGGGTTGGACAGCAACGCCCCGTGTTATAAAACTGAGTGAACCTCAGACCGTTCTTGGCCAAACGGTCCAGGTTGGGAGTTTCAATCTCACTGCCGTAGCAACCAATATCGGACCAACCCATATCATCTGCCATGACGATGATTACATTGGGTCGGCTTTGTCCAAAGAAAGAGAGAGGAACAAAAAGAGAAAGATAAAACAATATTTGGAATTTCATAATATAAAAAGTTGCAAAATAGGTTTTTGCTTGCTCGAGGGGGGGAAAGTCAATACTTAACAATGCCTTTGGAGCATGGCGCGGTAGCCAAGTGGTAAGGCCGGGGACTGCAAATCCTCTATTCGTGAGTTCGATTCTCACCCGCGCCTCCATTT
>NZ_CAXLMO010000087.1:0-6562 GCF_964187635.1 Candidatus Seribacter sulfatis
TCAAATTTTCCATAGGCTTCCCTTCCAAAGGCAAGAACTGCATTTGGGCCACATTCGACAGA
Organism: Candidatus Seribacter sulfatis; assembly: GCF_964187635.1. NCBI lineage: Bacteria > Pseudomonadati > Verrucomicrobiota > Opitutia > Opitutales > Candidatus Seribacteraceae > Candidatus Seribacter > Candidatus Seribacter sulfatis. The sequence continues at coordinate 63 of NZ_CAXLMO010000087.1, forward strand.
ACCATCAATCATACGTGTAAAGTGTACGCCAAGGAAGGGGAATTGAGGATCGGGTACTGGATAAATCAGGTTTTTGCAAAGATGCTTTGCGTCTTCAGTAAGCTCATAGTACTCCCCTTTAAAGGGAATGATTTTTGCCGGTGCCCGATTTCCTCCCATTTGGGTAATTCGGTCTGAATGTAAACCGGCACAGTTGATTAAATAAGAGGCATGAATTGATTCGGTTCGGGTGTGAACGATAACTTCATTCGTAGATGATTCAATTCGGCTAACCCCTTCGCCTAGGAGGACTAGACCATTTTTTTCCTGAATGATTTCGCCTAACCGTAGGCACACTTGTTTGTAATTTACGATACCACATTCCGGAACATGAATGGCTTGTACACCGGCAGCATGGGGCTCAATTTCAAGGAGTCGTTCGCGGGGAATGATCTCACAATTTACTCCATTTTCTTGCCCTCTTTGGAAAATTTTCTCCATCCGTGGGAGTTCTTCTTCGTTGAGGGCGACAATTACTTTTCCACATAATTCGTGCTCGATATCCTGTTCCCTGCAAAAGACTTCCATCGCTTTTTTGCCTAGTCGACAATTACTGGCTTTGAGAGATCCGGGTTTATAGTAAATACCGGAATGTAAAACACCGGAATTGTGTCCGGTTTGGTGTTTTGCGAGCGAACTTTCTTTCTCTAAGACAACAATTTTCTTACGAGGGTGTTTTTTTAAAATCTGGTAAGCGGTGGCTAATCCCACAATTCCACCGCCAATAATACAGACATCAGTATCCATAACCGATTAATCAATTTCTACTTTGCCGTAGGATCTATCTAAATGAACATACCCTCCGTCGGGGTGAAAAATTTGTCCGGTCGTATGGGCGGAACGATCAGAGGCAAGAAAAACAACGGCATCCGCAATTTCACGATCTGTTGTCATTCGATTCCCAAGTGGAATGTTTTGTTCGATTGAATGCCTGGTTTTGTCAGGATTTTTGAGGGAGTCTAACCACTTCTGATACATTGGCGTCATTACTTCTGCAGGAATAACTGAATTGACCCGTATCCCGCGGTCAGCCAAGTCCAGAGCCCACTCTCGAGTAAGAGCATTCACCGCACCCTTGGAGGCGGCATAACCTGAGGTTCCTCCTTGACCAGTCTCGGCAACTTTGGAGCCGATATTTATGATGCTCCCTTGGTTTTTTTCCAATTCGGCCAAGGCAAAATGGGTCAGGCTAAAAACATGAAGCAGGTTTTTGCGCAGGGATTCGAAAAAGTCGGATGGCTTCGCTTTTAGATCAACGCCATCATTCGTACCGGCATTGTGTATCAAGAAATCAATACGCCCTTTTTTTTGGATTGTTTGCTCAACTGCATTTTGGCAGGCAGCTTCATCCGTTAATTCGGTGGGAATACAGAATACCTGATCTTCTTCCCCAGCAATATCCTGAATGAGTTCATTCGCTACCTGTGGATTACGATCTACGATAGATACAAGAGCTCCTTCGTTTGCAAACGAGCGAACGATTGCAGCACCAATTCCCTTGGCTCCCCCCGTTACGAGAGCGACTTTGCCCTCGAGGTTAAGGTTCATACCGCGGGAACAACTTTCTGTGTTGAACTTCCCAACTGATCAATTCCCAACTCCACAACATCCCCGGCTTTTAGATATACCTGTGGGTCCATTCCCATTCCGACTCCAGGAGGAGTACCCGTGGAAATAATGTCCCCAGGTAGTAGGGTCATAAATTGACTGACATAACTAAGCAGAAAAGGAATTTTGTAGTGCAGGTTCGAAGAGTTACTGGATTGCATCGTTTCTCCATTAACCTTGAGCCACATCTTCAAATTGTTGTGATCTTCTATCTCGTCCTGAGTGACGAGCCATGGCCCGAAAGGGGCAAAGCGGTCGCAACTCTTCCCTTTAACCCATTGCCCACTACGGTCGAGCTGAAATCCTCTTTCACTGTAATCATTGTGAAGTGAAAATCCGGCAATGTGATCGAGTGCATCTTTTTCTTCGACATAACTGGCTCGTTTTCCCACCACAAAGGCGAGTTCTACTTCCCAATCCGTTTTATCACCTCCACGCGGAAGAATTAAATCGTCATTGGGCCCGCAAAATGAACTGGTGGCCTTGAAAAAGAGAACGGGTTCCGGTGGGATTTCCATACCTGATTCTCTGGCATGGTCATCATAGTTTAAACCAATACATACAATTTTACTGGGACGGGCAACCGGGGAGCCATATCGTTCGCCCTCAGGAAATGGCGGCAAATTATCTCCATTTTCTTTTACCCATTCTTTCAATCTTTCCATGCCGTCGGTTTCAAAAAATACTTCATCATAATCTTCACCAAAGGAGGATACATCGACCTCCCGGCCGTCCGGGAGTAAAAGCCCGGGAGATTCTTCTTGAGGTTCACCTTTTCGAATAAGTTTCATGATAAATTTGAGTTTGTTAGCGTAAAGTCATGGTTCCACCATCCACATCATAGGCAGATCCGGTGATGAAGGAGGCTTCCTCTGAGCATAAAAAAGTGGCAAGTGAGGCAATTTCTTCAGGTTCTCCCATCCGTCCAATTGGCTGGTATTTTGAGAGTTCAGTGAATTTTTCCGAACGCTCGTTTTCATCCGGATAATATTTTTCCAAAAAGCCATCTACAAAAGGAGTGTGGACCCGACCCGGGCAGAGGCAATTACAACGAATTCCTTGATCCACATAGTCTTTGGCTACGCTTAGGGTCATCGCTAAGGCGGCACCTTTGCTTGCGGAATAGGCAAATCGTTCTGCGATTCCAAGGCGAGATGCGATGGAGGCTAAATTGAGTATGACTCCACCTCCGTTTTTAACCAGTAATGGAATGACCTTGTTCAGGCAGATAAATAATCCCTTTGTATTTACTTCCATAACCCGGTCAAAATCCTCCTCCGTCGTCGAGGTTGCGGTTCCGACATGAGCGATGCCCGCATTATTAACAAGATGGGTCGGATTACCAAGGGAATCTACAGTTTCTTCCAGTGCCTTGGTAACTGATTGTGCATTGTTAATCTCGCAGGAAACAAAAATTGCAGTTCCCCCCTTATTTGTGATTTCCTCTGCAGTTTGATTACCGGCAACCTGATCTTTTTCCCAAATGGCAACTCTTGCACCTTCCTTAGCGAAGCGAAGAGCGATTGCCCGTCCAATTCCTTTCCCTGCTCCGGTGATAATCGCCGTCTTGTTTTTTAATTTTGTCATAAACTACCGTCTATAAAGACATTCCTCGCTTCCACGGCAAGAAATCATCGCGCCCCTGTAAGACTGCTTTCGTTTTTTTCTTTCCGGATGCATACGCGATCACTTCATTCAAAAGCTTTTCACCAAGCGACTCAACACTCTCCGACCCGTCGATAATGGAGCCGGTGTCAAAATCGATGTATTCCTTAAATGAATTTGCGGTTTTGGTATTACTTGAGATTTTGATGACAGGACAAACCGGATTTCCCGTGGGAGTCCCCAAACCGGTTGAGAACAGAATTAAATTGGCACCCGCACCTGCCATTGCAGTGGTTGATTCGACATCATTTCCAGCTGTGCACAAGAGGGAGAGTCCATTTTTATTTACCCATCCTGGGTAATCCAGCACATCGATTATTGGCGATGTTCCTCCTTTTCTTGCCGCACCTGCAGATTTGATTGCATCAGTAATTAAGCCATCTTTAACATTACCGGGCGAAGGATTCATGTGAAAACCTGATCCTGCTTCTTTTACTCTTTCTTCATAATTTCTCATGATTTCAATAAACCGACTTCCGATCTCGCGCGTTTTACAACGATTTACAATTTCCTGCTCTACTCCGCAGAGTTCCGGGAATTCAGAAAGAATTACCTGCCCTCCTAACGCCACGGTCAAGTCAGCCACATGACCAATACATGGGTTGGCAGAAATTCCGGAAAATCCATCGGAAGCACCGCACTCCATTCCCAATCGTAATTTTGATAAAGGCATGGCCACCCGTTCTTGAAGGTTTACTTCGGCCAGTTTCTCAAAAGTTTGACGAATTGCTCTTTCCAACATTTCCCTTTCAGATGGGTACTTTTGCTGTTCGAATACAAGAAAAGGCTTATCAAAATCGGCACATCGCTTTGATATTTCCTCCTCCATAATAGAAACCTGGGCGTGTTGGCATCCCAAACTTAAAACGGTAATCCCGGCGACATTCGGGTTGCATGCATACCCCGCTAGTAATCCACAAAGCTCATGGGAAACATCTCTCGTTTCTCCGCAACCAAGTCCATGGGTAATGAACTTAATGCCATCTACATTAGGGAAAATAGGGGAGGGGCGATTAAGTTCCTCATTTCCCAATGTCACCGATTGTGGAGAATCATTGCGTTGATATGCGGATGCCAAATCTTGTGCGAAACTCTCATATTGAGATCTTTTGTCAAAGCCCAGTGCCTTGGTCATTGAGTTCTTTAAAATCTCAATATTCCCATTTTCGCAAAAGACCATCGGTACGACCAACCAATAATTGGCTGTTCCTACATTCCCGTCCGCTCTTTCGTAGCCAAGAAAGGTTTTATTTTCCCAAATCTTTGTAGAAGGTGGGGTCCAGTCACTTTTTTCTTCAGTTAATTTAAAATCTTCGGATCGGTGCACGAGATTCTCTGTGCTGATTCGTTCGCCCGCCATAATTGGCTTGATCGCCTCTCCCACTAACACGCCGTACATAAAGGCCAAATCACCAACAGCAAGGTTTGTCGCGGCAAATTTATGCTTGGCTGGAATTTTTTCACACAAGGTAATCGGCTCTCTGTCGGTAGTTATTTGTTGAGAGGGTGCCAGGTCGCTTAGAGCTACTAGAAGATTGTCCCTTGCTGAAATTTTGAGAGTTGTATTTGTATTTTGCATTAAAAAAACCTGCCCATGACAGGCAGGCTAATTTGTTCTATTAAATAAGAATTAAGACTTCTTTTTCCAGTCTTTGATCGCTCCTTTGGCATTTGAACTCACATCATTACGACCATTTTTGGAAATTGTTTTTCCACTGGGTGAAACAATTACCAAGTAAGGAATACCTCGTACTTCATATTTCTTCTTTAATGCATTTGCTGCATCCGAACCATGGGGCATGGTATACCATTTCATTTTCGAACCTGACATGTAGTCCATATGTGCTTTGGGGCTTCTGTCTGAACTTACAAATACGACTTCAAAGTCTTTTTTATTGGAATCTCTAAATTCAACCAGTTTGGGAGTAAAACCACGACAGGGAGGGCACCAATGGGCAGAAAAATATAATCCGATTGTTTTTCCGGCCAGTACATCTTTTGAAACTTCTTTTCCCTTGGAGTCAAGTAAGGGACCCTGGAAGAGATCTTCCAGTTCGGGACTTAACTTCTTTTTTGCAGCATAGGAATCGCCTAAAAGAATAGTTGAAAGTAATAAGATGGGGAATAATTTTAATAATTTCATGATCTGTTTTGGTTATAATTTTTATTACATTAGCTTTTTTTTATTTCTGTCGCAATAGGAGAAATATAAAAGTTTTCTTTTTATTGTTGCTCATCTTTTCGGAATTTATTGGATTCTTGCTTTTCCTTTATCAAAAAACTTAACAACTTATGAGCTTATCATCTTTAAAACTTCACAATGCAATGTGGCCAGGTCTAGTAGGCAAAGGCGATGACGAAGGGCAAGAACCTCCAATTAGTTTGGAAAAAATGTTGGATTTCTCCGCTGCTGCAGATGTTGATGGCAGAAAGTTTGATGGGATTGATTATTTTCTTTTTCTTCCCCACACCAATCCTGAAGCAAGTGATGACGAATTAAAAAGTATCGCCGACCTCATTGTCAGCAAGGGTTTTGATATCGGTTCCTTGGTCGCACCCGTTTGGCCAGGCACTGTGGGTGATTCCGCGATGGGAACGGATGAACAACAGGAGAAGTTTTTAGACGCAGTCAAGATGGCTTGTCGGATTGCCAAGGTCTTCAACGAGCATGGAGCAAGAAAAGGAGGCGTTATCAGGATCGATTCTGCTGAATTTGGAGTGGAGCAATGGAAGGCAAATCCAGGCAAGGGAACGGCTCGAATTGTCGATACTTTTACCAAGGCTGCGAAAATTGCCGCCGATCATGGTGAACGACTTGCCGCGGAAGGAGAAATTTGTTGGGCAGGCATGCACAGTTGGAAAGATATGCTCGATCTGCTCGAAGGTGTCGGAATGCCTGAAACACTAGGGTTTCAAGCCGATTTAGCCCATACTTATTTATACCTTATGGGGTATAATGCATCTGAGCATGCTCTCTTACAAGAGGGCTACACCGAGGACGAATTTTACGCGGCTTATGAACAAATGACTGATAAGCTCCGTCCATGGACAATTGATTTTCATGTTGCGCAAAACGATGGTGAAGTGCACGGAGCCGGGGATCATGATAAAACCGGTAAGCATTGCCCTGCAGATGACTCCAACGGAAAGCTAGATATTACCAGGTGTTCACAGTATTGGCTTAAGGA
>NZ_CAXLMO010000088.1:0-9657 GCF_964187635.1 Candidatus Seribacter sulfatis
TATATTTGCGAAAGCCGAGCCTCGGTATGCCAAGATGAAGCCCCGTTGCATTCATTGTGTGCTCCATGATGTCGATGGGGATGGAGATCTCGACTTTGTGGGTTCCTATGTTCGTGAAGTGTTCTGGCTTGAATGCCCAGATCGAAATCCCACTTCCACTCAATGGGAAATGCATCTGATTACTGATGAAATTTTTGGCGTCCATTGCCTCCGATCCTTCGATATCGATCAAGATGGTAAGAATGATTTGATCACCAATGATTTTAGCGATGATAAGGGACCCTATTCCCGATCCGTTTGCTGGCTCAAGCCCAAGCTCTCGAAAAAGAAACCCATCACTTGGACCATTATTCCCCTCGCCAAAGGTACGGCACAGGGAGGCAGTCATTATTTTGATTTTGGGGATATTAATGGAGACGGGCGCATCGACTTTGCCATGGGTGCCAAAGGAAAACCCTTTGAGAATGGAAATTACTTTGCGGTCTATTATTCACAGAAGGATATCACCAAGCCCTGGAGAAAGGAATTACTCCCCGGTGCCGGAGAACAATTCGGAGCCACTCATGCGGCTCCCGTGGATGTGAATGGAGACGGTAAGATCGATATCCTCGCGACCCGTGGCCATGGGATGGGGGTTCTCTGGTTTGAGGCACCCGATTGGAAACAGCATATGATTGATGATACCATTGATTCCACCCACTCCACTGATTTTGGAGACATTGATGGGGACGGAGATATCGATATGAGTACGGTCGGGTATGAATCCAAGTTGGCGGTCTGGTATGAGAACGATGGCAAGGGCAACTTCACCCGCCATGTTCTCAGTCGCGATCAAATGGCTTACGATACTATGATCACCGATTTAGATGGCGACGGACACAAGGATATCCTAGTCGCAGGCCAACGCAGCCAGAATGTGGTCTGGTTTAAGAATCCAAAGAAATAATCTTATTAAATTTTTATGAAAATTGCAGTATTGGATGGGTATACGAGTAATCCCGGGGATTTGAGCTGGGATGCTTTTGAGGAATTGGGAGAGCTCACGGTGCATGATCGGACGAAGCCAGAGGATGTGGTTTCTCGATGTGCGGGTTGTGATGTGGTGTTTACCAATAAGGTGGTCATGGATGCGGGGATCATGGATCAGCTACCAGATCTGAAATACATTGGAGTGCTGGCCACCGGGACCAATGTGATTGATCTGGAGCATGCCGGGAAAAAGGGAGTCTGTGTGACCAATATTCCGGGGTATGGTACGGACTCAGTGGTCCAGCATATCTTGGCGTTCATGCTACATTTCAGTTCCAAGGTAAGCATACACGACGAGGCGGTGCATCAGGGAGACTGGGTGAACTCGAAGGATTTCTCTTTTACATTGGGCACGCTGAATGAATTGAGCGGGTCGACACTGGGCATTATCGGACTGGGGACGATTGGGAGAAAGTTGGCCAGGGTTGCCGATGCGATGGGGATGAAGATCATTGCGGCTCATCAGTCGAGCATGAACCGATTTGAATTATCTCATGAGGTCGAATGGTTACCAGTGGATGAGGTCTTTGCCCGGGCGGATTTTTTGTCGTTGAATTGTCCATTGACTCCGGAGACGGACAGAGTGGTGAATGCCGAGCGTTTGCAAAAAATGAAGAGCTCGGCCGTTCTTATAAATACTGGCCGGGGGCCTCTGATTGATGAGCAGGCACTGGCGGATGCTTTGACCCAAGGAACGATTGCCGGAGCCGGGCTGGATGTGTTGAGTGCCGAACCACCTTCCGCCGACAACCCATTGCTTACTGCCAAGAATTGTGTGATCACGCCACATGTTGCCTGGGCCAGTTTACAGGCGAGAAGGCGATTACTTGCCATCGCCGCAGAGAATTTATCTGCCTACTTGAATGGGGATGCTCAGAATAGGGTGAACTAGGAGTTCATTATTTAAATAATCTTGGAGTTAATTAAGAATGGGGTAATCTGAAGAAAGATGTATTGCATAGGATCAGGTCCAATTTTTAGTAGCTCGTTTTTCCATTATTTTGGATTACGCATAAACCATTGAAAAAAGTATTTAGGCGATTCTTTCTTTTTTGTCTGCTTGTTGTAAGCATTTTCATGTCAGTCGTCTATTATGCCAAATATGAGATAGACTCCGTTTCCCAAGGGAAAGTTTACAATAGTATTGAGGAAGTTCCCGAAAGGAAAATTGGATTAGTATTGGGATGTTCCAAGTATCTAAGCAATGGGCGAAAAAATTTATATTTCCAACAACGGATCGATGCGGCCAAAGAGCTGTATTTTTCGGATAAGGTTAAATTTCTACTCGTAAGTGGAGACAATTCGACGAAATATTATGATGAACCGACCACCATGAAAAAGGATTTGATTGCACTTGGAGTACCAGGAAACAAGATTTACTGTGACTATGCTGGATTGAGTACACTTGATTCAGTCGTTCGTACCAAAGAGGTGTTTAAAGAAAATCAATTCATTGTGATATCGCAGGGCTTTCATGTACGACGGGCTATTTATCTTGGATTGGCCCACGATATTGACCTGATTGGATATGCCCCACAGGGAGTTTCCGGACTCGGTTCCCTCAAGACGGAATTAAGGGAATGCCTTGCCCGTGGAAAAGCTTTATTGGATGTAAAGTTCCTTAACAGGCAGCCAAAATTTTTGGGTGAGCCTGTAATTATCAAATAGAGGAATCGTGATCGTTTCCAGAACCGGTTTATTGATTAGGTAATTCGTTGAGAGTGTAGTGGGCGGTTGAGTTTCGAAGGCTTTGGCCAGTCTGATTTCTTACTCCCATAACTGAAAACTGGTAAATTTTTCGTTTTTCTAAGCCTGGTATCTTTACTTGTACGGATTTTCTATCTTTGGAAATGATAATTTCATCGGGTACAATTTTCTTTTTATCACTTTTAGGGTATCCATAATTGGGGCCGTATTGATAACGGTAGCTCAGGGTTTCAACATTCACTGATTTGGCCTTTAGGTCTAAAGCAAGGGGTTGGGTGAAATGAAAAGTGAAGCCATCAGGTATTAAATTGATCCTATGAATTTCAAATGGATCTGTTCCGGTGTAAGCAATCTTTTGTAAACCTCTACCGGCAAGTCCACGGGCCCAATTACCTTCACCAGCCCTACCAATAATCAAATCCCCGCTTGGAGAAAATACTAGGCGGCATATACCTGACTTGAGTCCTTTCGCATGGTAAAATGAGAAACAGGCTCCCTGGTATTGACCATTCACTTTTTCAAGTGCAACTCGGATGATTCTTGGATGTACGATATCGCCAATGAACAACTGACCCGCGAAGGGACCAAATTTGCCTGCGGTGGTATCGCATATTGGAGAACCGGGTGAGTTGGCTAACTCACCATGGGGGAAATGAACGGCAGGGGGTTTTCGCATACCCGCCAATAATTTGATTGGTGCATTTTCAGGATCCTTTCGATGCGTGAAATTTTCATCCCATCTTAACGCTTCCGGATGGCCATGGAAATCTCCTTTGTTTAAATGATGGAGCATGGAGGTGGCTACCCAATCTCCCTGATTGTCCGCAGCGAAGAGATCTCCATCAAGATTAAAGCCAATTCCGTTGGCACTTCGTAAACCGGCAGACCAGGGAATGAACTGACCATTGGGTGTGACCTGGTAGGACCACATTCGATAGGGGGTAGGAGAATATCCTCTGGCACTGCCGGGGGTGCCATCTGGTCTCGTGAGGCCAGCACAGGATAGGGTGCCAAATAGATTACCCGTGCGGTCTTGAATTAATCCATAGGTGTATTGATGGAAGTTTGTCTCCATGGAAAAATCCGCACAAATCGTTTTCTGATAATCGCATATATTATCGCCATCTTCATCAATTAATTGAGTGATTTCTGGTCGTTGGGACACATAAACTTCACCTTCTTTTCCAATACATAAGCCCATGGGTTCGTGGAGCCCATAAGCAAAGCGATTCCATTGGCCCTTTTTTTCTGACCACACATCTCCCTGCCGGGTACAGAGGTAGAGAGTTCCATCTTGGGTGTAGTCCAAACCGGTCACCTCACAAACAACACCAGGTGGGGTACTCAATGATTCTACACGATATGATTCCCGAGCCTTTAAAAGGGGAGTAGTCCAGAAAAAGATTATCAGTAATGAGGGAATTAAATTCTTCATCGAATTACTTGAGTGAAGATAGTAAAAGTCTCCTGCCTGACTGGGTCGATGAGTAGTGCATTGTCACGCCACTCTCCATCTTCCGATGATAAATTTTGCGGGTTCTCCCCGCCAATAAAGAATATTTTCTTTTCTGTTTTTGAAAGAAAGAATTTTTGCACAATGATATCTTCTTCGGGTTGAAAAGTGATTTGATGGCGTACATCTAACTGATCTATTCGGTATAGGAATTCGGGTTGTCCATGAACCATGCGATAGCCATTAAATTTAACTTTTTGAATCTCTTCCGAATTTCCTAAACGAAGAGGGAAATGGGGTGGAGCGGTGAATATTTTTGGACCAAGTAAGTGAGAATACCAACCCCCATGCCCAGTCCATGACTTTTTGAAGTCAAGAAAACCACCTTTCCAAAAGTAGAGTAAACGGCATTGGGTGGCATCAAATGCATAGGATCTATTTCCCGGTAAACCGACTGCGATTGCCCGCGAACTTGCCCCCGGTAGATAGGTGCGAAAAATAACGGGTCGGTCGCCTACTTTGACCACAGTACCTTCTCGTTTTTCCGGAAGTTGAATTTCTGGACTGGTTGCCTGATCGAAAAGAGTTTGCGGATTATTGGCCAATTCGATCTCTTCATCTTTAGTCCATTGATCGAGTTTTGGAGATTTTCTGATCTCTACTATCCAACTTGCTAATCGCTTATGCGTTTCTTCCCTGAGTTGAACCTGTGGAGGCATCTCATTCATACCCCACTTTCCAGTGCCTCCCAATTTGAGGGAATGGAGGATGATGCCCAATGCATTTGGGTCACTTGCATATCTATCTGCCACCGCCACCATGGACGGGCCAATGTGTTGTTGGGTAACTCGGTGACAGGCAACACAACCACTGGACTTGAATAATGAATCTGTACTCAGATCCGGTTCCTTTGGATTGCCTAACAAATAATGCCCGCCCCCCAAGAGTAATACTTTTGTAAGCATTACTCGAAGGAGGGATTTTATAAATAGTCTAAAGATAGACATATAAGTCCACTATTCGATCTAAGCCCTATGGGCAACCTGTGAGCTTTAAATTTTGATTATAAATCGTACTGTGGAATCTTCATCCACTCACCACCTTTAAGGGCAGACTTGTGGGCGATCACTCCTGCCACCGTCATGTTCAAGGCATCGCTTACATTCACGGTGGGCTGTCTGTCCAGTAAGATGGATTCGATGAAGTCATTGGTCAATTGACCATGTGATCCACCGTGTCCGCCAGCTCCCACGCCTGGGGGAAGGGATGGGCGATCTCCATTAATTTTTGGATTGTGGGGCTTTTGTCCGTACACTCTGCCTTTTTCACCATGGGCATTTTTCATATCCCAACTCACTGCCATACGGGAAATCCCACCCTCGCTTGTTTTAAACATACCTACCTCGGTACCGAATGGATTCTTCCATTGATTTTCCTTGTGTTCATTGTAGAGACCAGGGGTACCGAGACAGGAGACCTCAGTAAAGCGGCCACCGGTAATCGAAACGTAATAGGCGTTTGAATGGGTGGGGTACCACATCGGAGGAAGTCCGCGACGCCATCCGTTTACATCAATCTTGCCGTTCTTTGGGTTGTATCCGGGTAATCCATTAGGGCCGAAGTCGTGATAATATTCACCTTCCGAGTAGATGATTTTTCCCAATGCACCCGCCTGGTATTGTTTTCTTTTAAGCCAAAGGTCGGCGTGAAAAGTCGAAGTTTCATTCATCGAGTACTTCATTCCACTTTTCTTAACCGCATTGAATAAATCTTCTGCCTCTTCCTCAGCTTTGAAGCCAAATACAGCAGGGACCGCGGAGGCGACATGTTTTCCATGTAGCAATGCACTGGTTGCTAATCGTGCGTGGCTGGGTGCATCAGTGGCGATGTAGATTGCTTCAATTTCCTTATCCTTGATCATTTCTTCACATGAAGGATAGGTCTTTTTCGCCCCAACTGCCTTTGCTAAACGGGCGCAGCGAGCGGGATCCAGATCTGTGGCTGCGACCACTTCCACATTCGGATGACTTTGATAAAAGAAGGCACCTCCAAATGAACAAAGGCCATAACCTGCGATCCCCACCTTGATTTTACGGTCGGACACTTTTTTCCATCCCTTTGATGCATTGGGGTCTTCCTTGATCTTCTCAAATCCGGGAATGATGTTTCCGTCCGCGTCCTTTGGGGCTTTCGCCCCCATAGCCTTTCCCCCCAAGCCCAATATTGCACCAGCACCGCCAATTCCCTGAATGAAGCCGCGTCTTGATAGATCACTGTTCCCTAAGTCCTTTATTTCTTGTAAGCCATCTTTTTCGTATTCTTTATTTGTCATGATTTATTAGCGTTTAATCGTTATATTTTAAATTGTGGATTTCTATATTAAGTAACTTATTTCTGAATAATTATAAACTGGTCGATTCCTACAAATAATTATGGGAAATTGATCGTATAATTTAGATCGAGTGAATGGAGCCGTATTGGTGTGTGTGGATATAAGAGGATAACTTTGACTTGAATCTTGAGCGAACTAGTCGGAGGATTTTTGGGGGTGGATGAGAGGATTCCATTTTTCCAAATATTCCATACTTACTTTTCCGCTGTTAATTCTTAAGGGAAGAAAGAGATAGCGTGACTTATCTATGTCTGCCCGGTCAGGAATCCACCACTGGTCACACAGGGCCATTACCTGGTTCGATTCTTTTAAGTAGATCAGGTCGCTTACCTGAGAATTCCAGGTTTTGTTTTCGCTGATATAGCCTTGGTTTTTCCAATTTCCCAAGGGGGAGTCTGCGGTAGAACAGGAGGTTTCGGTGGCCGACCATCCGTGCACGCCCGAGGCGACTGCTATGTATTTCCCTTTGTACTTGGTCATCGCGGGAGCCTCTCTCCCCCGGTCAAAGACGATTACACCCTCGCGCTTGCTGCTCAAATAATCATCGCTTAGGCTGTCAATACGAATGGCATATCGCCAGTTTCCTCCCTCTGCGTCTGGCTGGTTGTGGTCACAGTAAATAAGATAGGCTTTATCGTCCTCGTCCTTGAATACATTCATATCTGATCCAAACCCAGTGGATGTTCCGACTTCACGGGCGCCCAAGGGGGTGAATGGGCCTTCCGGGTTATCTGCAGTAGCGACCATTAGAAAAGAGGCTGGCATGGCAATAAACCATCGATACCACATGACATATTGCTTTGTTTTTTGATTGTAGAGTACATGGGATCTTCCGGTTGCTCCCACTTTTCCAAACCCACTTTCAGGTCGGGGCAGGCAAACCCCGCGGTATTCCCAATTTTTCAAATCTTTCGAACGATAGACCTGTACCCCATTCCACACGGGCCCTGCAGTCATGCGAAACTTGCCTTGTGGGTTATTTTTATAACTGCTGCCATACCAGTAAAAATAATCATCGAATCGTGCGAGTTCTCCTTCGTGAGCAGATATTCTACGACCCTCCGTATCCACCCAGTCTGTTCCGTTAATCACGATTGTATCCTTTAATTTTGCCCCACCATGGATTCCCAAAAGAAAAGTTCCAAGTGCGAGTGTAACCAAGAATTTCCAGGTATATTTGATCATGAATTTGTATATTTTGAGTATTTTAAATTACTTAGTACAGGGTGGTTTTCATATAAATGATAGGAAAGTCGTTTCTTTGCTAGGGGCCAATTTTCATCGAGTAACGCATCGATAATTCCGTGGTGCTGGGCAACCGCTTCGGTTGCGGCTTTTCTATCTTCGCCCTCCCATTCGAATAAAATAGAATAGTACTTTCCATGCCGATCGAAGAAATCGTTTAAGTATGGATTATTGGCCAGTTTTAACAAGTACTGGTGAAGAGAATTGTCGATACTAACGGCTCCTCCCTGCTCGATGGGTGATTGGTTAGATTTACGAATTCTTACTAATTCTTTTTTTGCTTCCGCGGTCGAGAGTTTTGCTTTTCCGAGATCCAAGGCTTTTAATTCCATTACCTCGCGAATTTCAATAAAGGCTTGTAAGTCCTCTTGGCGAAAAGGCTTAACCTGCCAGCCTCGTCTTGGGATATGCTTGAGCAAACCTTCGCCTGATAATCGGTAATAAATTTGTCGAACGGCTGCTCGACTTAATTTGTGCTTTTTAGCGGTGGATTCTTCGCGTACGAAAGTGTTTTCCCCAGTAAGGCTTAGGTGTACAAGTTCCTGGGTGATTGAACGAATAGGGTCTTCTTTTTTGGGTATTGAGACTGTTCTTTTCTTTTTTATCTTTGTTTGTAAACCAGTGGCTTCAAGTCTTCCATTACTCTTCTTGACGATTAAACCCTCCTCCACTAATCCACTGATCGCTTTTCGAATCGGGGTATAGCTCACTCCGTAATGCCCACTTAATCCATCCATCGTTAAAGGCGCGGGGAGAGATCGACCCCTTTCCAGATGAAAGCCGAGGTCATTTTGAATTTGGGAGGCAAGAGTCACAGCCCCTCGTTTATAGAAGGTTTTTAATGAGTCGCAACTTTTTTTTGTCTACAAAGTAAAATATAAGATTCGAGGCTTTTTAAGCGTCTTACCGGATAAGGAAGTAGGTGGGTAGTTAGGTTTATTTTCTAAGTGTTTTGCGAAAGAAGGACGGTGCATTACCAGTAAGCCTTTTAAACACTACCGCCATCCTTTCGGCATCATTATAACCACATAGTTCCGCGACCATTGAAATTGAATGGTTGGTTTCTGCTAATAATTGCTTGGCTCGTTTCACTCGTAATTGGCAAAGCATTTCCCAGGGAGTGGATTTGAAGTGTTCTTTGAATTTTCTTTCTAAGGTGCGGCGTGGAATGTTCAATTCGCTACAAAGAATACCAATTGAGATTGGATCCTGCATGCGTTCGGAGATAAAGGACATCGCCCGTCTAAGAAGCGGATCCTCAATTGCCAGGTGATTGGCAGAATGGCGAAGGATGACCCCGCTTGGTTGTATGAGCAGGGGTTCTTTAACAGAGACTTTCTCTCCCGCAATCATTTTTTGCATCGCGGCAGCCACTTGTTCACCAAGAGAATCCCAGGGAATGGAAACGCTCGAAAGCATGGGATAAGTTAACCCACAAACCAGAGGGTCATTATTAGCTCCAATCACAGAAACTTCAGTGGGTATTTCCAATCCTAATTGAGTGCATGCACTACACAGAAACCTGCCCAAGGGATCATGAACCGCAAAAATACCGACTGGTTTGGGCAGTTTATGTAACCATGATTCCATCGCTTCGCTGGGGTGATGAAATGATTCGCTGTATCGAGTGTCCTCGAATCCAGTTTCGATATGAACCGAGAAGGGGATATTATTTTTTGAGATTATCTCATGGAAACCTTCAATTCGTTGATCAGAGTACGGGGTTCCATTACCCAAGCAGGCGAGGCTTTTAAATCCTGTGAAAGAAAAACTTTCCGCGGCCTCCCGGCCCACAGCCCAATCGTCCACATCTGCACTGAGCGTTTTTGAG